>JBOGXX010000317.1:0-7387 GCA_050696475.1 Solirubrobacteraceae bacterium
CCCTAGAACGCTCCGGCGAGAGAGGCGCAAACCTCGACAAAGGCGCAACGGAGCTGCAGCCGGCGAGGCTGACGGGATGACCGTGGCGCGCTTGGGCTGCGAGACGGACCCGCCGGGGGAGCGTGCGTTCGGCGGCCTGTCCCCGTCGCGCCAGCCCCAATGCGGCGAGCACCGCCAGATCCGAGGCCTCGAGAGCGGCGAACGGGTCTCGAACCCGTGACCTCAAGCTTGGGAAGCTTGCGCTCTACCAACTGAGCTACCGCCGCGCGCGCTGCAAACTACCGCACACCTGCTACGGGATGAAGATTATGCCCGGGTCACTCGCAAGTTCCACGGCTTCTGTCGCTGCGAAGTCTCGCGTCGACAGTTCTCCCAACACCGGAGCGTGCATCTGGGTGATGATGAAAGACCCGTCCGGGTTGATCGTTGTGACGATCGCCACGTGCCCGATGCTCCCGGCACCGTGATCGCCCGGTTGGAACACCATGATCGCGTTGAGACTCGGCGTGTGGCTGAGCGGCAGTCCGGCGAGCGCCGCGTCAGCCCCCCAATACTCGGCGTCCCACCCGGGCACGTGCGATGGGTGGGCTTTGAGCAGCTGTTGGGTCCATTCCCATTCGAAGACGTGTTGGACGACATCGGGGCGCTTTTGCGTCACGTAG
Source organism: Solirubrobacteraceae bacterium (assembly GCA_050696475.1). Taxonomy (GTDB): domain Bacteria; phylum Actinomycetota; class Thermoleophilia; order Solirubrobacterales; family Solirubrobacteraceae; genus Palsa-744. Next base: position 663 of record JBOGXX010000317.1, read on the forward strand.
TCCGTGCATTGACCCGCGCTTTCGCCCGAGACGAAGCTCCTGAGGATCGCGCGCCCCTCTTGCCGCCATCGACGTGCGGCGGCAGCCTTTGCTTGCGCGGGGCTGGGCGCCTTCCTGACTTTGGGATTCGCGCTCTGCCGCCTGGAAGCGACGAGCACGTGCCTGGCGTCCGACAGCACGGCCTGGCGCCCGTTCGAGAGCCGCACGCGCAGGAACACAGTTCCGGGCCTCTGTGGGTGCAGCCACAGCGAGAACCGTCGCGAGCTCGGCAGCGCCTCGCGCGATTCAACCTCCCAGCGTCCGCGTGAGGATCTTTCGAGTAGAACCGTTGCAGCATTGCCGACTGTCCCGACCACTCGACCAACGAGGTCCACGGCGCGGCCTGTCTCGACCATGGCTGGGGTCCGGAACTCGAGCCGTGGCACCGCGACGCCGAGCGCGGCCGGGGGGTCCAAGCCGACGGTCCAGATTGCGACCGCGCCGATCACGCCAAGCAGCCATCTGACCAGCACACCCGCTCCCCGCGGTCGACGTTCCATCAGCCAGAAGCCTACCTGCACCTGCGAGAGTCAGCTGCTCGCGCGAACGGCAGCGATCGCCGGGCAGCGAGTTTTGTCGGCTGCTTGCCTGCGAAGCCCTGCGTCGCAGGATTAGGCCGCTCGCCGCCGAAGTCTGCGGCGATGCTGGCCTCCCTGCAGTTCCTCTCTGAACAGGTCTTCGGCGACAGCTACCTCGAACTCCTGACTCTGGCTGTCCTGGTATCCGCATTCGCGACCGCGTACAAACACATCGAATGCCATCAGGAAGGCTGCCACCGCCTGGGGCGCTTCGTGCACGGACACCTGAAACTGTGCGCACGCCACCACCCGCTGGTGCCCGACGACGGCAAGGTCACGAGCGCGGAGATCGACGCCGTGACCACCACGAAGAGCTCCTAGCAAGCACCACGGGATCGGCGAGGTCGGCTCCGAGCCGAGCGGGGCGGGAGCCCGGCACCCGTCGCACCGGTCGGGCCGCGGTCCGCGGCGGTCTAATCTTGGTGGCCGTGAAACGCCGTGTGCTGCCGAGCATTGTCACGTTGGTGGGCGCCTGCCTGATAGCACTGCTGATCTACGGTCTCTCCGCGCAGGCCCCCAACCGCACACTCGACGAGCTCGTCGTCGAGAAGCGCTACCCCGTGGCGCCCAACGCGCAACGCTCGCTGCCGGTGCTCGGCGCCGGCGGCCGCGAGTCGTTGGCCTCGCTGCGCGGCAAGGTGGTCCTGCTGAACTTCTGGGCCTCCTGGTGCGAACCTTGCCAGATGGAGGCGCCGCTGCTGGAGAGCGCGGAGCATCGCCTTGAAGGTCACGACGCGGCGGTACTTGGGGTCACCTACCTCGACGCGTCGCCGGACTCGGAAAGCTTCGTGCGCCGCTTTCACCTCACCTATACGAACCTGCGCGACAACACGGGATCCTTCGCGCACTCCTATGGCACCGACCAGCTGCCAGAGAGCTTCGTGATCGACCGCCAGGGCAGGATCGTGGCGATCTCGCGCGGCGAGATCGGAACGGCGTTCGTCAATCGCGCCGTCGCGCTGGCGGAAAGCTCCACATGAGCACTTGCGCCGGCGCATCGCGTCGAGCGCTGCTCACGCTTGCATGCGCTGCGCTCCTATGGGCAGCGGCGGCCGGCGAGGTCGGTGGGCCCGACGCGCGCGCGGCTGGCCCACCGAGCGCCACCGGCGCCCGGACGACACACGTCAAGCCGCGCACCACGCTACCGATCATCGAGCGCCAGGTCATGTGCGTGACATGCAAAATCCCGTTGATGGTCGCCGAGTCGCCACAGGCGAACCTCGAGCGCGAATACATCCAGGGGCTGATCTCCAAAGGTGAGGGGGAAGGCGAAATCAAGCGCACGCTCGTCGCGCAGTACGGACCCGCCGTGTTGGGGCTGCCTGCCGCGCATGGCTTCACCCTCGCCGCCTATCTGGTTCCGTTGGCCGCGGTGCTGGCGCTGCTCGCCGTGCTGGTGGTGCTGCTTCCGCGCTGGCGACGACATGCCCGCGCCCAGGCTGAAGCAGCAGGCGGCGTGCCGTCACGACTGAGCGCGGCGGAGAACGCCCGGCTCGAGTCCGACATCGCCCGCTTCGACTGACGCGGCGCTACATGCTGGTGGGAGCGCTCACGCCGAGCAGACCCAGGCAGCGCGAGATCGTGCGAGCTGCGGCGACGCACAGGGCGATGCGGAAGGACTCCACCGCGTGCGGCTCGGCGCCCACGACGTGGCAGTCGCGGTAGAAGGCCGTGAACGCCTGCGACAGCTCGAGCGCGTATGCCGCGATGCGGTGCGGCGCGCGACGCTCCGCCGCCTCCTCCAGCTCGGCCGGGAAGGCGAGCAGCTGCTCGATCAGCGTCCGCTCGCTCGCATGCAGCGACCCGGGATCAGCGTCGCTCGCCGCGGCGACCACGGCAGCGCAGGCAGCGCGCACACGCTCGGCGCCCGCCCGCTCCAGCATCGAGGCGATCCGCGCGTGCGCGTACTGGACGTAGTACGCGGGGTTCTCGTTGGACTGCTCGCGTGCGAGATCCAGGTCCAGGTCCACGGTCGTGTCGTGCGAGCGCGCCAGCAGATACCAGCGGGCGGCGTCCAGCCCGATCTCCGCCACCAGTTCGTCCAGCGTCACGAACTCGCCCGCGCGCTTTGACATTTGTGCCCGCTCTCCGGAGCTCATCAGGTGCACCAGCTGCATGATCAGCAGCTCGAGCTCCGCGGGATCGCCGCCGAGCGCCTCATAGGCGGCCTTCATGCGCAGCACGTAGCCATGGTGATCGGCGCCCCATACGTCGATCTGGCGGTCGAAGCCGCGCTCGCGCTTGTCCTGGTGGTAGGCGATGTCGGAGGCGAAGTACGTGTGCTCGCCGCTGGAGCGCACGAGCACCCGGTCCTTGTCGTCGCCGAAGTCGGTCGTGCGCAGCCACAGCGCGCCGTCCTGGCGGTAGGTGTGACCGTGCTCCTCCAGCAGCGCCAGCGTGTGCGCCACGGGACTCGGCTGGCCGTCGTGCAGCGCGCTCTCATACGCCCACGAGTCGAAGCTCACCCGAAAGCCCGCCAGCGACGCGGCCAGCTGTCCGATCACGATCCCCACCGCCGCTCGGCCCAGCTCGGACGGGTTTGCTGCGACTGCGCCCGCGATGCTCGCGGCCAGCTCGGCCACATAGTCGCCCTGGTAGCCGTCCTCAGGCGCCCGCTCGCCGCGCGCGAGCGCCTGGATCGACTCTCCCAGCTTGAGCATCTGCGTACCCGCGTCGTTGACGTAGAACTCACGCTGCACGGCGTGGCCCTGCAGCGCGAGGATGCGCGCGAGCGCGTCGCCGTAGGCGGCGTTGCGGGCGTGACCCACGTGCATCGGCCCGGTGGGGTTGGCGGAGACGAACTCGATCAGCACCCGCTCCGGCTTGCCCGCCGCGTGTGCGCCGAGATCTTCGCCCGCTGTCAGCGTCTGCGCGAGCGCTGCGCTCAACCAGGCGTCGGACAGGAACAGGTTCACAAAGCCCGGGCCGGCGACCTCGAAGCGCTCGAGGCTCGACCCCAGCCTGTTCTGCAACGCCTCGCCCAGCCGCTCTGCTAGCTCGCGCGGCGGCACCCCGGCTGCGGGCGCAAGCAGCAGCGCCGCGTTTGTCGAGTAGTCGCCGAACTGCACCCGCCGCGGTCGTTCGAGCGTGATCTGCCCGCTTGCGGGCCCCTCCGGGGAGAGCTCGCAGGCGGCGGCGATCACGGCGCCGCGCAGGCGCTCGAGCGCGCTCTGCGAGGAGGAGACGGAGCGCGTAGCCGCCGCTCGCTTGTCGTCGGGTGTGGGTGGGCTCATGGATCCGGGGTACGGGGTTGCGATACTAGCTGTGTGACCGACCATGACTCAGGCGCTGAGCGCCACATAAACATTCACCTGTCCCCCGAGATCATGGGGGGCGCATACGCGAACTTCGCGAACGTGAGCCACTCCGACTACGAGTTCACCATCACCTTCGCCCGCGTCGACCACGAGGTCGAGTCGGAGGAGGTCCCCGGCGTGGTCGTCTCCCGCGTGAACCTTTCAGCGCGCTTCATGCGCGAGCTGATCGACGCGATGGAGGACAACTACTCGAAGTGGAGCGCACGCGAGGGCATCAAGAACCTGCCCGAGTACGGAGGAAGCGAGCCCGGGTCCGTCGCGGACTAGGCTGAGCGGTGTGCTTGCCCGCGCAACCCGGCGCCGGCCGGGGTCTTGCAGGACGCCCATCAGGCGCCTATGGCCCGGCGCTGTTCGTACCCTGCAGGGATGAAGGTCGCGGTCATCTCCGACATCCACGCCAACCGACATGCTTTCGAGGCGACGCTCGAGGCCGTCGCCGCCAGCGACGCGGCCGAGCTGTGGTGCCTTGGCGATCTCGTCGGCTACGGCGCCGAGCCGAGCGCCTGCGTGGAGCTGGCGCGCGAGCATGCTGCTGTGTGCCTCGCCGGCAACCACGACCTGGCGGTCACCGGCGAGATCTCGCTGGAGGAGTTCTCGCGCGGCGCCGGTATCGCAGCCCAGTGGACCAGGGAGGTGATCGAGCCGGAGAACCTGGCGTTCCTCGAAGGCTTGCGCCCCGAGACCCAGGAGGGGCCGGTGGACCTCTATCACGCCAGTCCGCGCGACCCGGTCTGGGAGTACGTGCTCTCGGCGCTGCTGGCGGAGCTGTGCCTCGACGCCCAGCGCCAGCGGATCTGTCTGATCGGCCACTCGCATGTGGCGCTCTCCTTCGTCCGCCACGAGGGTCAGTTGGCGACCGGCGAGCCGCAGCGCGCAGGCGCCAAGCTCGACGTAACGGACGGGGAATGGCTGCTGAACCCGGGCAGCGTCGGGCAGCCGCGCGACGGAGACCCACGCGCGTCGTGGCTGCTCCTGGACCTGGACACGATGGCTGTGTCGTTCGAGCGCACCGACTATGACGTCGCAGGCGCCGCCGCGGCGATCCGCGCCGCGCGCCTGCCCGACTCGCTGGCCGAGCGACTGGAGTACGGCCAATGAGGCTGCAGATGGGCTCCAGCAGGGCGCTGGCGGCGGTACTGGGGGTGCTGGCGGCGCTGCTGGTGGGATGCGGCAGCTCCACCAAGCTGATCCCCACCGCTGATGCGGGGCCGCTGCAGAGCGATTTCGAAGCGGTCGCGCGCGCGGCTGAAACCGGCGACGGGAACTGCGCGGCCACCGAAGCGGCGATCGCCAGGACGGAAGGCGACTTCAGCACGCTGCCCGCGAGCGTGGACTCGGGCCTGCGCGAAACGATACGCAACGGGATCGACGACCTGCGCTCGCACGCGCTCGCCCTCTGCGCGCAGCCGCTCGCGCGGACCACGAGCACGAACACCACGGCCAAGACGACCACCAGCGCTCCGCCCCCGGCCGCGCCGACGCCGACAACCACCACGAACACACAGACGACGCAAACGGCCACCGGCAACACCCCCCCGGAAACCGCCACCTCGGAAGCCGGCGGCGGAACCGCGGCACCGGGCACAGGCGAAGCACCGGTGGCACCCGGCGGTGGCACAGGCGTCGGCGAAGCGGCGCCCGGCACCGCCGAAGCGCCGTCCGTCCCGGGACAGGAACCGGTCAGATGACCGCTGTCGAGATAGCGGGGCGCTACCGGCTGGAGAGCCGCCTGGGCTTCGGCGGGATGTCGACTGTGCACCTGGCGATGGACATCCGCCTGGAGCGCCAGGTCGCGGTGAAGCTGCTGGCCGAGCACCTCGCCGATGACCCGGCGTTCGTCTCGCGCTTCCGACGCGAGGCGCAGGCGGCAGCCCGTCTCGTGCACCCGAACATAGTGCAGGTGTTCGACTCCGGCCGCGACGAGCGCACGAGCCAGTACTTCATCGTGATGGAGTACATCGAAGGGTGCTCCTGTGCTGAGATCCTGCGCGATCAGGGCTGGGTTGAGGTCGACGAGGCGCTGGCGATCATCGAGCAGGCGTGCGAGGGCCTGCATTACGCCCACCGCCACGGCGTCGTGCATCGCGACGTGAAGCCCGGGAACCTGCTGCGTGCGCGCGAAGGCGACGTCAAGCTCGCGGACTTCGGGATTGCAAAGGCCACCGAGCAGTCGAGCATCACGCAGGTGGGCTCGGTGCTCGGCACCGCCGCCTACCTAGCGCCCGAGCAGGCGCGAGGAGAGGAAGCAGGACCACGCGCCGACCTGTACGCGCTAGGTGTCGTCGCCTACCAGCTCATCTCCGGCCGCCTGCCGTATGAGGCCGCGTCGCTCACCGAGCTGGCGCTCAAGCAGCAGCAGGAGGCGCCGGCGATGCTCGACTCGCTCGTAGCGGCGGTCACGCCCGAGCTGGCGGACGCGATCGCAATCGCGCTGGCGCTCGACCCGCGCGAACGCTACGAGGACGCCCGCGAGATGGGACGCGCGATCAGCGACGGCGCACACGGCATCTCCCCCGCCCAGCCCCTCGCTCCGCGTGCCGCCGCGCACGCCACGGAGGCCACGAGCGTGCTCACGAGCGCCACACGCACACAACGCTCCTCCAAGCGGGCTGGAGCTGTGGTGCCGCGCCAGCCGCGACAAGGCCCCCCGCGCGCCTCCACGCGCGCACCGGTCGCCGCCGCGCCCGCCCGCCGCTCAGGCGGCAAGCGCCTCGTGACCTGGCTGCTCGTCTTGCTGGAACTCGGCGGTGTGATCGCCGCGATCGTCGTCCTCAGCGCCCCCGCCCCCACA
>JBOGXX010000318.1:0-7201 GCA_050696475.1 Solirubrobacteraceae bacterium
ATCCACGACCTCGTGTAGCGCAGCGAGCACCCGCTTCGGATCACCGGCCTGGCAGTCCAGCACCAGCCGCATCGCCTCGGCGAACAGGCCGTCGCCGGCGAGGATCGCCACGTCCTCGCCGAAGCGCACGTGGCAGGTGGGCCGGCCGCGGCGCAGCTCGTCGTCGTCCATGGCGGGCAGGTCGTCGTGGATCAGCGAGTAGGTGTGGATCAGCTCGAGCGCAGCGGCCAGCGGCAGCACCGCGTCCTGCTCGAGGCCGATCGCGCGCGCGGTGGCGAGCGCCAGCACAGGCCTGATGCGCTTGCCGCCCGCCAGCAGCGAGTAGCGCATCGCGTCGTCCAGTCCCTGCGTGATCGACTCGTCGGCGAACGAGATGCCCTCCAGGTAGCGCTCGACCCGCTCGCGCAGGTGGTCGGGGTAACCCGCGTTGACGGCGACGGTCGACGCCGGTGCGGGCGGGTCGCTCGGCTGTGCGGGCTGCGCGGGCACCTACAGCAGGCTGTCCTGGCCGGGTGGCGGAGCCGATACCTCGGCGCGGGTCAGCTGCTCCAGCTCCGCCGCCGCCTGCGTGGCCAGCGACGCGCAGTCCTCGACCATCGTGGCGGCGGCGTCCGCCGAGAGCTCGCCCGAGCGCAGCTGCTCCGCCGCGCGCTCCAGACGTGCGATCAGCTCGTCGAGACGCTCCACGCTTGTCATCGGATCTGCCCGCTCATCGGATACCGGCATTCTGTCGCAGCTCGCGGAGCACTGCTGCCAGCACACCGTTGACAAAACCGGGCGCGTCCGAGCCGCAGAAGGTCTTGGCGCTCTCGACCGCCTCCTCGATCGCGCCCTCCGGCGGGATCGGCTGATCGCCCGGGGCCGCGTCAGGATGCAGGATCTCGATCAGCGCGACACGCATGATGCTTCGCTCCAGGGGCTGGATCCGCTCCACGGACCAGCCGTGCGCGTGGCGGTCGATCACCTCGTCGAGCTCGGCCGCGCGATCGGCGGCGGCATGCGCGAGCGCACGCACGAACAGCGACGCGTTGGGGCCGAGGGATTCCACCAGCGGCTGGCCGGTCAGGTCATGCTGGTAGAGGGCGACTACAGCGGCGCGGCGCTGATCGGACCGGCGCATTCAGGCGCGCGCGAGGTAATCGCCGGAGCGCGTGTCAACCCTGATGCGCTGCCCCGGCTCGACAAACAGAGGCACCTGGATCACAGCGCCCGTCTCCAGCGTCGCCGGCTTCGTGCCGCCGCCGGAGACCGAGTCGCCGCGCAGACCCGGGTCGGTCTCGGCAACCGTCAGATCGACCGCGCTCGGCAGCTGCAGATCGCCCGGCTGATCGTCGATGAACAGCACGTCCACCTCGCCGCTCGGCGTGATCCAGCGCAACGCGTCGGTGACGGCGCCCTCGGGGATGGCGATCTGCTCAAAGGACTCCGTGTCCATGAAGTGGGCGTCCGCGCCGTCCGCGTAGAGGAACTGCATCGTGCGCGACTCCGTGCGCACGGCGCGGAACTTCTCGCCCGCCCTGAACGTCCTGTCGATCACGTTGCCGTCAGAGGCGCGACGCAGCTTCGTGCGCACGAACGCCCCGCCCTTGCCGGGCTTGACGTGCTGAAACTCGAGGATCTTGAAGATCGTCCCCTCCACGTATATGTGGTTGCCGTTTTTTAATTGATTGGTCGAGATCAAGCTTTTCCCTGCAGATGAGCGGTTTTTGAGTAGCGCCTTGACCCGTTACGCGGAGGGCTCGTCGATCCAGAGCGTGCGCACTCCGAACAACTCTCCGAGCCGCTCGAAGTGATGATCGTAGTGCAGCACGTCCAGCCCCGAGGTCTGCGCCGCGACAGCGACGGTGAGGTCCGTCAGAGGCAGGCGGTGGGCGCCATGAGAACCCTCGTGCGCCAATTCGCGCATGGCCGAGCGCACGCCTCGCTGGACAGCGCGGTCAACCGCGATCTCCCGCAGGCCGGCGAGCATGCGATCGACTGCGGCGATTCGCTCCGGGCTGGGCGCATCGACGGTCAGCTCGTAGCGCACTGGCCAGCACCAGGCCACGTCGCCACGCTCAGCCGCGGCGAACAGCCGCTCCCTCGCCTGGGGCACCCTGCGCGCGAACATCCACGCAGACGTGTCGACAAGCACCACGCCCTTGCCGTCCCATAGCTCTACGCTCACACGCTGCTCGGAGGCGCATTGAGCCGGTCGATCGCGTCCAAGCTCAGATCGAACCCGTCCCTGTCCATCGCGGCGAACAGCTCCTCGATTGCCTCACGGCGCCTGCGCCCGGCCTGCAGCTCGACCTCAGCGCCCTCGATCGCGAGCCTGCGAACCAGCGACGCGTCAGCCTCCTGGGTGCCCGTGGCGACACGTACGCGGTCGAGCGCGTCCCCTAGCTCAGGGTCCGCCGTCACGGCGATTCTCGAGTGCTTGCTCGGCATCGCAGTCAAGAGTGTAGCTCGTAGGGGTTACTCCACGGGTGCCTTGACTTCGACGTGGGAGAGGCAGGAGGTGGCCACCATGAGGGTCGGCGGGCTCAGCCTATGAAGAACTGCTGGCAGAGCAGGAAGACGTTGAGCGCGCTGATGATACCGGCGCACGACCAGGCAAGGATCGTGGTGAGCCGACGGTTGACGTGGACGCCCATGACGTCGCGGCGGCCGGTGAGGATCACCAGCGGAACGAGGGCGATCGGGATGCCGAAAGACAGCACGACCTGGCTCAAGACGAGGACGCTGGTGGGGTTCATGCCGAGTGCCAGGATCGTGATCGCGGGGATCATCGTGACCGCGCGGCGCAGCAGGAGCGGGATGCGAACGTTGATGAAACCCTGCATCACGACCTGCCCGGCGTAGGTGCCGACACTGGATGAAGAGGCGCCGGAAGCGAGCAGCGCGACCGCGAACGCGAGCGCGGCGGTGCCGCCCACAAGGTGCCCGAACTGAGCGTGGGCCGCCGGAAGCGAGCTGAGGCCCGAGAGGGCGGGCGTGTGGAACAGCTTGGCGGCGACGGCCAGCATCGCGATGTTGATCAGGCCGGCAAGTCCGAGCGCGACGATCACATCGAGGCGCTCGAAGCGCAGAACACGGCTGCGCTCGCGGTCGTCGCGGCAGGGCATGCGGCCCTTCGTCAGCGCGGAGTGCAGGTAGATGACGTGGGGCATCACAGTCGCGCCGATAATGCCGACGGCGAGGTAGAGCGAGGTGGTACCGCGCAGGCCGGGCAAGAAGCCATGCAGCGACTGATGTACGGACGGGCCGATGCGCAGCGTCTCATACAGAAAGCCCGCAAAGATGATCCCGAGAAGCGCCGTGATCGCCAGCTCGAAGCGGCGAAAGCCGTGCGTCTGCAGCTCGAGGATCGCAAATGCGATCACTCCCGTCATCAGGCCGGCGGGGAGCAGCGGCACGCCGAACAGCAGGTTCAGCCCGAGCGCGGCGCCGAGGAACTCAGCGATGTCGGTCGACATCGCCATGATCTCGGCCTGCACCCACATGCCCCATGTGAACACGCGGGGGAAGCACTCGCGCACGACCTCCGGATAGTTGCGATCCGTGACGATTCCGAGCTTCGCCGAGAGGTACTGGATCAGCATCGCCATCACGTTCGCGACCAGCACAACCCACAGCAACAGGTAGCCGAACTGCGCGCCGCCTTCTATGTTCGTGGCGAAGTTGCCCGGATCGACATAGGCGATCGAGGCGACAAACGCCGGGCCCATCATCAGCAGCGTCGCGCGCAGGCGACCCCTCGAGAGAAGATGTTCGAGCGCGCTCGGCCCCGCGAGCGCTCCTCCCACCTCCCCCGGCAGCGCTACCGAGGCGCCCTCCGCGGCGCCCTCGAGCGCGGGCACCGGATCGGGCCGCAGCGGCGTCAACGCCCACCCCGCGCGGTTTCGATGCGCATCGCGCGTGCCAGCGCGCCACCAATCGGATACTCGCTCTCGCCGAAACGCACGAACACGGGGCCCCCGAACGGGTGGCGCTCGAGGACCTCCAGACGGTCGCCGATCGCGATGCCCTGATCGGCGAGGTAGCGCAGCATCTCAGGCTCAGAGTCCGACACGCGCACGAAGCGTCCGCTAGCGCCAGGGGGGAGGTCGTCCAAGCTGCGCGTCTGGCCCTCGTCGATCTCAAACTCGATTGTCGGTATCGGGTCGCCGTGCGGATCGATGGTGGGGTGACCCAGGCGCGCTGCGATCAGCTCCTCCAGCTCGTCAGAGAGCACGTGCTCGAGAACCTCGGCCTCGGCATGAACGCGATCCCAAGGCATACCGAGCTCCTCGGCCAAGAACAGCTCCAGCAGCCGGTGGTGACGCAACACCTCGAGTGCGACCCGGCGCCCACGGCTCGTCAGCTTCACGCCGCGATAGGGCTCGTGCTCCAACAACCCCACATCCGACAGCTTGCGCACCATCGCCGATACCGAGCCCGGCGTGACACCGAGCCGCTCGGCCAGCTCATTGGTGGACACCGCGCCGCCCTTGCGGGCCTCCAGCGCATACACCGCCTTGGCATAGTCTTGAACGGACGTCGAAATAGATTCAACCGCAGCCATAGAAGATATTTAGCACAGCCAAAATTACTTGTCAAGAGGTCAACACTCGTGCTTCGGGGCGCGTTTTGCCGACGCGATCATCGAGCGTGCAGGCGATGCCGAGCGCGGTCAACAAGCTCCGTTACAGACGCTCAAGCCCTTCGACCGGGGCGCCGATGGCAACACATGCGTCGAATCGTGCGCGAGAACGCCGCATGGGCATTCGCGGCGGGCGCCGCCAGCGCCATCGCCGGATGGCTGTGCCTGTACGGGTTCGGCTGGAACGACTATGAAACCGAGGTGCGACCCGCTTACGAAGCGCTCGTGCACGGCCACCTCATGCGCTTCCTGCAGCTCGCCCCCGCATACGGCGGCTCGCTGATCGAGCGCGCCCCTTTCGCGCTGCTGGCGAACCTGTGGGGCGGCGGCCCGCTGGCGGTCTACCGCCTGGTCGCGCTGCCATGCCTGCTCGCCGCGTGCGTGCTCGGAGTCTGGCTGGTCTCGCGCATGCGCAGGCACGGAAGCTCGACGCTCGCAAAGCTGCTCGCACTGGGCGTATGCGTGCTCAACCCGATCACGTTCCGGGCCCTGGAACTCGGACACCCCGAGGAACTGCTTGGCGCCTGCCTGTGCGTCGCCGCGGTGCTGCTGGCAGCGCGCTCCCGCGCCGGGCGCGAGCACTCCGTGCTCGCAGGCTTCCTCCTGGGGCTGGCCGTGGCCAACAAGGACTGGGCGCTGCTGGCGAGCGGCCCGGTGCTGCTCGCCGTGCCCCCGGGGCGCAGGCTCAGATGCCTGGCGAGCGCCGGCGTGACCGGCGCGGTGCTGCTCGTGCCCCTGGCGCTGCTGAGCTCTGGCGGCTTCGTGGCGAGCACCCGCGCGGTGGCCACGCCATCCGCTGCGGCGATCTTCAAGCCGTGGCAACTGTGGTGGTTCTTCGGGCACTACAGCCCCCTCGCGCGCGGACCGCTCGGCGTGCCCCAGGTCGGCTACCGGATCGGGCCGGCTTGGGCGAGCGCCGTCAGCCACCCCCTGATCCTCGCCACCGCCCCCGCGCTCGCCCTCGCGCTCTGGCCGCGAAGCCGCCGGAGCGCCCTCTCCGAGCACCGGGCGCTGCTCGCTCTGGCGTTGGTGATGCTGCTGCGCTGCGTGCTGGACACCTGGGATGAAAGCTACTATCTGCTGCCGTTCCTGCTCGCGATACTCGCCTGGGAGATCGTCAGCGCGAGCCCTCGCGCGCCGCTGTTCGCGCTGGCCTGCAGCCTGCTCGGCTGGCTCAGCTTCCAGTGGCTCGAGCAGCACGCCTCCGCCGACATCCAGGCGTCGGTGTTCCTCGCGTGGTCGGTGCCCCTCGCCCTCTGGCTTGCCCTGAGGCTGTTCTCGCCGAACGCACCAGAGCGGGTGCCGGCCGGTGCCCCGGAGGGTAGCCGTCCGGGCTACGAGACGACCGTGAGCGCCTTGGGCAGGCTGGTCAAGACCTCCTGAGAGCCGCTGTCCGCGCCGACCACCACCAGATCCTCGATCCGCACGCCGAGCACGCCCGGCAGGTAGACACCCGGCTCCACCGTCACCACGTTGCCGGCCTGCAGCGGCTCCTCGCCGGCGGTGCGCGACAGCCGCGGCCCCTCGTGCACCTCCATGCCGACGCCGTGGCCTAGGCCGTGGCCGAAGTTCTCGCCCTGGCCCGCCCGCTCGATGACCTCACGCGCCAGTGCGTCCACTTCGCGCCCGCTGCGTCCCGCGGCGACCGCGGCGACGCCCCGTTCCTCCGCACAAAGCACCAGCGCGTGGATCTCGCGCGACTGGGTCGAGATCCCCTCCCCCGTCGCGTACGTGCGGGTGCAGTCCGAGCAGTACCCCTCGTGCAGCGCGCCCCAGTCGACCGTCACCAGCACGTCGCGCGCGATCTGGTGATCGCGCGGCTCGGCGTGCGGGAGCGCGGCGTGATCGCCCGAGGCGATGATCGACGGGAAGCTCGGCGCCTGCGCGCCGAGGCGGCGCATGCGCAGCTCGAGCTCGATCGCTACATCACGCTCGGTGCGCCCGACGAGACCGTCTTCGAGCACCAGCCGCAGCGCCTCGTCCGCCAGCTCGCTCGCGGCGCGGATGCGCGCTATCTCCCCGGCGTCCTTGACCGAGCGCAGCCGCTGCACGGCGCCGCCCGTGGCGACCAGCTCCCATCCGTCTCCCAAGAGCTCGCCCAGATGCCGGTGGGCCTTTACCGAGAGCCCGGCGTCGTCGAAGCCCAGGCGTCCACTGCGACCGCTGAGCACGCGCGCCAGCGCGTCGATCAGATCGCCGGTGACGATCTCGCGCTCGAATCCATCGAGTACCTGCTCGGCTGACTGCGTCTCGTAGCGGAAGTCGCTGAAGAAGCGGTCCGGACCGAGCTGCCCGCGAGCCGAGTCGGCCACCACCAGCGCGATCGCGTGGCTGCCGGTGAAACCCGTCAGGTAGCCCACGTCGTGCAGCGAGTCCACCATCAGCGCGTCCAGCTCCAGGCCGGCGAGGTCGCTCGCCAGCCGCGCCGCGCGCCTCGCGCGCGGGCCATCCGCGGTTGCGCTCGTGCTCATGCCTGGCGCCTGGCCAGCTCGTCGCGCAGGCGCACAAACGCGTCCTTGTATCCGTCCGGGCCGCGACCCGAGATCGTCGCGAAGCAGAGCTCTCTGAGGACCGACA
>JBOGXX010000319.1:0-10247 GCA_050696475.1 Solirubrobacteraceae bacterium
GTGTAGAACTGCGCGAGCGAGGGGTAGCGCTCCCGCGGCTGGGCTCCTGTGCCGGCACCTGCTCGTCTCATCCGCTTCCTCGCTTTCTGAAGGAGGACTCGGGGAGAAGGCTCGTAGGTGGGCATAAACGGCGGGTTACCAACCGGTAAGGATTGGTGAGAAGTGTGGCGCCGACGGGCGCCGACGCACCACCGATCGGCGACCGGCCAGGCCACGGCCCGGCGGCGTAAGGCGCGAGGGCAGACGCTTGCAGCGGTGGTGCGCCACCGACAATGGCGGCCGGTGGCGCACTTGCCGCTCAGCAGCTCACGCGCTGCGACATCCGTTCAGCCGTTGAGGCGCTTCTTGAGCGCGCTGGCGGCGGAGAACTTCGCCGCCTTGGACGCAGCGATGCTGATCGTCTGGCCCGTCGAGGGGTTGCGTCCCTGGCGTGCAGCCCGGTGGCTGACGCTGAACTTGCCGAAGCCGGCAAGCGCGACCTCACCCCCGGCGGCCAGCTCGTCGGAGACCACCTCGAGCGCCGCCTCAACCACGTGACGTGCCTGGCTGGCGGACAGCCCAGTGCGCTCCGCGACCTGCTCGCCCAGCTCGTTCTTTGTCATGCCACTCCCTTCTCGAGTGTCGTTGCTGCGAGCAGGCTAACCGCTCCTGAGGACGACGACACGCAAACAGCGGGCGCACACGGCCCGAAGAAGCCCTAATTTCCGGGGAACTCGACCGGCGCGCCCGTCCTCAACTGCGCTTCGGGGGAACGCTCCGCGCTCCTTCTGGCCCTGAACGGGGCCAGCGACCCCGCCGCACAGGCCGACCACAGCAGACAGACCCACACGCTGCTGGCCAGCGTCACGTGCACCCACACGAGCTCGGTGGGCAGGTGCGTGTAGTACTGATCCAGGCCCACTGCGCCCTGCACGGCGAGCAGCACGCACAGGACCGTCAGCGGCTTGCGCACCTCATCGCGCGCCTGGCGCCGGCGTGCGAGCCACCACACGAGCACCGCCGCCACGCTGAACACGAACGCGATCTCCGCGTGGCGGTGGATCACGAAGTCCATCGTTCCGCGTCCGTCGAAGTCCAGGCGGTTGATCTTCTGCCCCGGCGAGCCGCCCGCGTGCGGGCCCGAGGCGGTGGCGGCGGTGCCGGCGAAGATCGTGAGCGCGCCGAGGCCGACCAGCCACCGCAACGACTTCACGAGCGTGTGATCGGTGCGAGCCTCGAGCAGCCGGGCCTCCGACGGCTCACGCCCGGCGCGCCAGACGAGCACGACCGCCGCGACCAGGATCAGCATCGAAAGCGCGAAGTGGCCCATCACCCAGCCGTAGTCGAGCTGGCCTTTGACGGTGAGCCCGCCGAGCACCGCCTGCGCCACCACGCCCAGCGGCAGCAGCACCGCCAGCCACACCAGATCGCGCCTGTACGGGCGCCGGCGCACGGCCGCCAGCCACGCCAGGCCGGCGGCCAGGCACACCGGCACGGTGACCATGCGGTTGGAGAACTCGATCAACGCGTGCGTCCGCAACGGCGGATACACGTTCCCGTAGCACTTCGGCCACGTCGGGCACCCGAGACCGGAGCCGGTCAGACGCACGGCGGCGCCCGTCAGCACGATCAGCGTCAGCCCGCCCAGCGCCACGTAGGCGAAGCGCAGGTACTGCTCGGGAGTGACGGTGTAGCCGTTGGTGAGCTCACGCAGGCGCTGCAGGCGGTCGGGCATCGCCCCTAAGGATGCCACTCGAAGGGCAATTCCTCGCCGATCTCCTTCAACCGCGGCGCGGCGGCGTCGCGGTCGGAGACGATCAGCTCCGCCACCGGCAGCGGCCAGTGGATCGCCACGTCGGGGTCGTTCCACGCGATCCCCCGCTCCAGCGCCGGGTCGTAGTAGGCGCTCTGCTTGTAGACCACGTCGGCGACATCGCTGAGCACACAGAAGCCGTGCGCGAAGCCCACAGGGACGTACAGCTCGCGCATGCTCTGCTCATCGAGCTCCACGCCCTCCCACTGGCCGTAGGTGGGCGAGCCCCTGCGCAGGTCAACGGCCACGTCCAGGATCCGTCCGCGCGCGCAGCGCACGAGCTTGGCGACGCCGTCGCCGATGTGGAAGTGCATGCCGCGCAGGACTCCGCGCGCGGAGCGCGAGTGGTTGTCCTGCACGAACAGCTCATCCGTGGGGATCCCGACCTCCTCGTGCCACTCGCGCCGGTAGGTCTCGCAGAAGAAGCCGCGCTCGTCCGGGAAGACGCTCGGCTCGATAATCACAAGGCCATCGAGGTGCACGGACATGCTGCGCATGGGGCAAGAGCGTAGCGCCGCGGCCGTGACACGCACCGCGGCGGCCGGCGCGCAACCCGCGAGCCGCGAGTTGATCGCGCTCGATCGAGCGCCTAGATTGGCTACATGACCGCGTTGGCCGGGACCTCGCTTTCTGATGATGAGCATGCGCTGATCGAGCGGTTCACGCAAGAGCTGCGCCTGCGCCTGGAGGGGCACGTGCACGCGGTGTGGCTGTTCGGCTCGCGCGCTCGGGGCGAACGACCGTCGATCGACTCCGACGTGGACCTGCTCGTGCTGGTAGACGACGCCTCCTGGGATGGCCGCATGCTGGTACGGGGGATGCTCGATCAGGTCGCTCGCGAGTTGGGGCTCGATGCGCTGACGTGGTCGTTCTCGATCCACGTCCATACCCCGGCGTGGCTTGCCCAGCGTCGTGAGATCCGGTCGTTCTTCATCGCGGAGGTCGACCGCGACAAGGTCGTCCTGGGCGGCTTGACGTGAGCCCCCGTTCGAGCGAGTTCCTCCAGGCGGCGCGGCGGCGCCTGGCAGCGGCGGAGGTGGCGTTGAGGGAGGATCCTTCGACGGCGCTCAGCGCCGCCTACTACGCGATGCTCTACGGGGCAAGAGCGGCGCTCAGCGAGCAGGACGCGTCCGCCAAGACCCACAGGGGGACCTGGCACGAGTTCCGCATTGCGTTCGTCGAAGATGGCCGCGTGGACGCCGGGCTGGCGGCCGAGGTGCAGAAGCTCCAGCCCGAGCGCGAGCAGGCGGACTACGACGCGTGGCCGGCGCCGGCAGAGGAGGCAGAGCGAGCGATTCAGCTTGCCGCGCGCTTCCTCAGCGCAATCGAAGCGCTCTTGGGCTGAGCGCCGCGCATGCCCGGAGCCGAGCAGAAGGGCTGGGCGCCCGGACCCGAGCGTCCGCTGCTCGCCGCGGGCGCCGTGCACGTGTGGCGCGCTGAGCTGACGACGGTCGCTGCGAGCTTGGGAGAGCTGCTGTGCGAGCAGGAGCGAGCGCGCGCCAAGCGAATCGCGAACACGCGCGACGGCGAGTTGTGGAGGCGCTCGCGGGGGTTGCTGCGGGAGCTGCTGGGGCGCTATCTGGACGTGGATCCGGTTTCGCTGCAGTTCGTCGTTGGCGAGCACGGCAAGCCGCGGCTGGCCGATCCACCCGATCAGCCACGCTCCGACGGTGGGCCGCCGGCGTTCAACATGTCGCACTCGGGAGAGCTCGCCGTGTACGCGTTCAGCGACGCGGGCGCGGTGGGGGTGGATGTGGAGGTGGCCCGCCGGTCGCTCAACGAGGTGGCGATCGCCGCGCGGATGCTCGGAGCGGACGAGGCGCGCAGACTGCAGGCGCTCGACCCCCACGCCCGTCAGCGGGAGTTCCTGCGTGCGTGGACCTGTTACGAGGCTGAGCTGAAGTGCCTCGGTGTGGGCCTGGGCGGAAGGGAGGAGGAGCGACTCCGCGCGCTCGCCGGCGGGCAGCGGCCGTGGACGGAGCAGCTGCAGACGGGCAACGACGACCGCGCGGCTGCGGTGGCGACGGAGCGCCCTGCGAGCGAGCTGCGCTGCTGGGAGTGGCTGGCGTAGGGATCGCATGGCCCGCCGGGCTCCAGCCGCTTCTAACACTTGAGGGGTTTGAGGAGGGGGTGTGAGGGAGCTGACAGGCCGGCAGTGGCCAGCGGAGCTGCCACCCTCAGGCGCGCGCGACCCAGCGCTCGGCGTTGCGCTCGTGGATCTCGCGCAGGATGTCCGGGACCTCGCGCGTGACGTCCCACCCGGGGTAGTCGTGCTTGAAGGGCTCGAGGTCGCTGATCCACCAGCGGTGATCGCCCACGCGGTTTCGCTCGTCGAGGCTCCATGTCAGCTCGCGACCGGCGATCTGCTGGCAGAGCTCGATCGCCTCGAGCATCGAGCAGTTGCTGGCGCGCCCGCCGCCGATGTTGTAGACGGCGCCGGCGCGCGGCGCGCGGTGGAAGGCAGCAAAGGCGGCCACCAGGTCGGCGGCGTGGATGTTGTCGCGCACCTGCTTGCCGGCGTAGCCAAGCACGGTGTAGGGCTCGCCGGTGATCGTGCAGCGCATCAGATAGGAGAGAAAGCCGTGCAGGCGCGCGCCCGCGTGGTTGGGACCGGTGAGGCAGCCTCCGCGAAAGCAGACGGTGGGCATGTCGAAGTAGCGCCCGTACTCCTGCACGAGCAGGTCCGCAGCGGTCTTTGACACGCCGAACAGCGAGTGCATGGAGGCGTCGATCGACATCGTCGTATCGATCCCCCGGTGGTAGCGGTGGCCGGCGGGCAGCTCCAGCCGCTTCTCCTCTCCGATCAGGGGCAGCTGGTTGGGCAGATCGCCGTAGACCTTGTTGGTCGAGCAGAACACGAACGTCGCATCCGGGGCGTGCTCCCGGACGGCCTGCAGCAGGTTGAGCGTGCCATTGGCGTTGACCGCGAAGTCCGTCTGCGGATCGGATGCCGCCCAGTCGTGGGAGGGCTGCGCAGCCGCGTGGATCACCAGCTCGACCTCAGCCGCATGCTCGGCGAAGACCCGCGAGACGGCGTGCGCATCGCGGATGTCGATCTCCAGCGAGCGAAACTCCGCGGGGTAACTGCGGCTCAGCATCTCGCTGGTAGGAGCCGTG
Source organism: Solirubrobacteraceae bacterium (assembly GCA_050696475.1). GTDB lineage: Bacteria > Actinomycetota > Thermoleophilia > Solirubrobacterales > Solirubrobacteraceae > Palsa-744. The sequence continues at coordinate 4,910 of JBOGXX010000319.1, forward strand.
GAGGCATCGGGCCCGAAGAGGCGGCCGCGCATGTCGTTCTCCAGACCGATCACCTCGTATCCGTCCTGAACGAAGTGCCGTACCGACTCAGAGCCGATCAGGCCTCCCGATCCGGTGACTATCGCTACGGGCATCAGGCCCAATGTAGGTGAACGCGTGGCTATGGCGCCGGCGCGAAGCGCCGGGCTTGGGAGTCCGCCAGGGCGATCCACCCGATCTGCTCCTGCTCGGCAGTCGCCAGGACGTGAGGGTCGGCCGTCGCCAGTTGATCCTGCTCGCCGGTCATGGCGAGCAGCAGGCAGTCGCCGAGTGACAATGGCCGCCCGGCGCGGTGATAGTGCATGACTCGCAGCTCAGCGGCTCGCCATGCGTGTCGGCGCTCAGCGGGGGCGGACGTGCAGATCGGTGGACTGTTCGAGCGATTCCACGGCGGCGCGCGTACGTCCTACCGCGATCCCGTGAACGCGACCAAGTCGATCGGCAGCCTCGGCAAGGTTCGCTGCAGCCACGACCGTGCTGCCGTCGGCGATGAGTTCTCTCACCTCACCGGCAGCCGGCTCCTCCGCGAGGAGTGCGGTCAACGCGTAGGCGTCGAGCAGGATCACCGCCGGCGTTCTTGGCGCCGCTCCAGCTCAGCGTCCTCCGCGCGCCCGCCGGCCCGTAGCTCGTCGATCGTTGGTCCACCGCTCATCTCGTCCGCGAAGATGCCCCGCACTGCTGCGATCGGGTCGTCTGGCGCTGGACGCAGGACGAGCCGGTCCCCCATGTCCTCCGCCAACACCGTGCGCGTGGTCGCCAGGTCAAAATGGAAGGCGCCGAAACGCGGCGACCACCTCGGGGGCGTCCTTCACTGGTGCTTGCGGCGGTGCTTGCGCCTGGGCGGCGCGTGGTAGATCCGGATGCTGGTCTGCGAGACGTTGTTCTCCTCTTGTCATCGGCGAGGAAGCGGTGGCCGGGGCACTACGCGGCCGAGCACGGGGATGGCCGTGGGCCGAGCGGGTGAGGCCGTCCGCCTACTGCCCGCCTACCTAGAGGATCTTCACCGAGACCGTCTGACTGAACTTCTGCCCGCCGACGACGGCGGTTATCGTGGTCACGACCCCGCCGTGCTTGTGGATGAGCTTCATGATCCGTGGCAGGAGACGGATCGGGAGGTGGCTGGTGGTGTCCCCCGGCAGGCTGAATGGCACCGTGCGCGTGCTTACGCGTTTCCCGTCCATCGTCAGCCTCGCCACACCCTGACAGGTAGGCGTCAGGCGGCAGTAGATGGCGACAGCCACGATCCGTTCGCGGTTGATGCCATCGGTCTGCGGATGGATGTCGATAGGAGGCAGCACCGCGGGCGCGTCCTTGCTGCCGCCAGGGCAGACGTAGCGGGCGTTCGGGCCAGTGCCGAGCGTGACTCGCATCATCAGTTCCTCATTCTCGCTGTAGGCGAAGCCTTCCCCCGCAGCCATGTCGCTCGGGGACATGATCGCGCCGTTGCCGGTGCCACCGCCCTTGATGAACGAGGCCACCGTCGATCCGCGCGCCGAGCCGAGCACCTCGTAGGGCACCCCATCGCGGTAGACGTTTTCGACGTATCCGCCCTCGTCGTTGAAGGCGACGTAGTCGCCCTGATTCACGCACAGGCCGGAGGGTTCGTAGGTGGTGACCGTCGAGCCGCTCGCGCGGCCGCACACCGGGATTTCGAAAGCGCTCGAGGTGAGATCCACCTTGGCGCCACCGCCGGGAAGCGGAGAGATGTCCTGGAAATGGATCTGCGTCAGCGGTGCAGGGCCGCCGACGGCGGCCTGCGCACAGCCCTCGAGGCTGACCTTGAGCACCTCGCCACCGGCCGGCATGGGCTGTGTCGTGTTCCACAGCGCTGTGTCGGCGCCGAAGTGGAACGTGTGGAAGACGCCGTCTGGGGCTTCCGGGCCAGGAGGAACGGCGGTGTTCATCCCCGGATAGCCAAGGTCTTCAGTCGTGTTGAGTGTCGCCGGCACAGACAATCCGCTGCCGAAGACCGTAATCGCTGCGTTCGCGCTGGCCGGTGCGAAGACTGCTGCTAGGAAGGCGAGGCCGACGAGGACGCCGACAGACAGCCTGCGACTCCTCCGACCGGCGCGGCCGGCGGTGTGCGATGAAGCGGGCATCATGATCTAGATCGGAAGTCTCTCGGAGAGCCTTGAATGGGTGCGCCGGCAGCCGACCCATCGTCCAGCTCCGGCTCCTAGCGAACGCACAGATCGTAGGTGCAGCCACCGACGGAAGCATCGATAACCAGGCGGGCGGACGTGCCTTTGCCCCTACACTTAGCCGAAGTCGTACCCTTGAGCGCAGGAGCGCAACTCGCCGCCGTCAGGCGCGTTGCAGCTCTATCGCGCGCGGCACATGTCGAACTCTATGAGACGCAATCTGGCCATCGTTCCTGCCTACAACGAGGTCGAAGCGATCGCCTCGACCGTCGCGGCGATCCACGAGTCGACTCCCGAGTTCGACGTGCTCGTCGTCGACGACGGCTCCAGCGACGCAACCGCCGCCGTCGCATCGCAGGTCGGCGCGGCCGTCCTGCGCATGCCGTTCAACCTCGGCATCGGCGGAGCCATGCAGGGCGGCTACATCTACGCCCTGGAACACGGCTACGAGGTGGCCGTCCAGGTGGACGGCGACGGACAGCACGATCCTCGCCACATCCGCGACCTGCTCGCCCACCTGCAGCTCGACGGCGAGCTGAACATGGTGACGGGCTCGCGCTTCCTCGACCCGAGCGGCGAGGGCTATCGGTCGTCGGTGACGCGGCGCCTGGGCATACGCATCTTCTCGGGTGTGGTCTCGCTGATCACCCGCCAGCGCGTCACCGACCCGACCTCGGGATTTCGCATGACCAACCGCCGCGGAATCGAGCTCTTCGCGCGCGACTACCCTCATGACTACCCGGAGGTCGAGGCGATCCTGCTGATGCACGCCCACCGCCTGCGCAGCTGCGAGATCCCCGTGCAGATGCGCCCGCGCATGACGGGCGAATCGGTGATCTCCTCGAGCCAGTCGGTCTACTACATGGTCAAGGTGCTGCTCGCGGTGTTCGTGGGCCTCTTTCGCCGACGTCCTACGCTCGAGGACGCACAGCGACCAACGACTGCGAGAGAATCGCCGGCGTGAGCCCGCTCCTCGCAGTGACCAAGCTGACGCTCCAGCGCGGCCTGGCGATCGCGGTGACCTTCGCCTTGCTGCTGCTCGTGTTCGAGCTCGTCCGCCGCAAGCGCCTAGCCGAGCGCTACGCGATCCTCTGGCTGCTCGCCGCCACCACGCTGTTCGTGCTCGCCGCCTGGAAGGGCCTACTGACTTCCCTTTCCGGCGACGTCGGCATCTCCTACCCGCCCTCCGCGCTGTTCGCGGTCGCGATCGGGCTGATCGCGATGATCCTGCTGCACTTCTCGCTGGCCGTCTCGCGCCTGTCCGATCAGAACAAGATCCTGGCTCAGCAGCTCGGGCTCCTGCAGCAGCGCATCGAGGAGGTTGAAGCGCGCCACGGAAGCCAGGACGCTCGGCCGGACAGCGAGACACGCACGGTGGGCATGCCCCAGCGCGGCCGGCGCTCCGCCGAAGAGCCGCACTCCGCCGAAGAGCCGCGCCCGGCCGAAGAGCTCACCAGAGCCCGCTGAGCGTCTTGACCGACGACAGCTCCGAGGCGATCGCGCTGGTAGTGGTCACCCACCAGTCCGCCGAGCACCTGCCCGCTCTCGTCGCAGCGCTCGCGGGCCAGCTTCAGGAGCACGACGAGCTGGTGATTGTCGACAACGCCTCCAGCGACGGCACACCCGCGCTCGCCCGCTCACTGAGCGAGCGAGTGACGGTAATCGAGAACCGTGCGAATCTCGGCTTCGCGGGCGGATGCCATGTGGGCGCCGATGTTACGCACGCTCCGCTGCTGCTGTTCCTGAACCCCGACTCGCTACCCGAGCCGGGCTGCCTGGCGCGCCTGCGCGAGGCCGCTGGCGCACATCCGGATTGGGGCGCCTGGCAGGCGGCGGTGCTGCTGCCCGATGGTGGCATCAACAGCAACGGAGGGGTCGTTCATTTTCTTGGCATCGGCTGGGCGGGCGGCTGCGGGCGCCCGCTTTCTGCGCTGCCCGCTGGGGACTGCGAGGTCGGCTTTCCCTCTGGCGCCGCGCTGGTCATCCGGCGCCAGGCCTGGACGCAGCTGGGCGGCTTTGACCGGGCTTACTTCATGTATGGCGAGGACCTCGACCTCGGCCTGCGCCTGTGGCTGGCCGGCTATCGAGTGGGCCTCGTTCCAGACGCACGCGTGACTCACAGCTACGAGTTCGACAAGGGCCGCTCCAAGTGGTTCTGGCTGGAGCGCAACCGCTGGCGCACCGTGCTGTCGGTGTACCCCACGGGGCTGCTCGTGCTCGTCGCGCCCGTACTCATCGCCGCGGAGGTGGGGCTGCTCGCGGTCGCCGCGCACCAGGGCTGGCTCGGCGCGAAGCTGCGCGCCGAGCTCGCCACGGTCGCCGGGCTGCCACGCACCCTCGCGCGCCGACGGACGGTCCAAGCGAGCCGGCGCCTCCGCGCGGGAGAGTTCGCCGCTCACCTCAGCTGCTCGCTCGACAGTCCATATCTGGCCGGCGCGAGCAGCCCGCTGGCGAGCGCGCCGCAGTCTGCCTGGTGGTGGCTGGTGCGCCGCGTGCTGTCGGTGCCCGCGCGCTGATGCGCGTCGGCCTGGACCTGCTCTATCTCGTGCCGCACGAGACCGGCGGGCGGGAGAGCTATGCCCGCGAACTGGTGCCGGCGATGCTCGAGCGCGACCCCGAGCTCGAGCTGGTCGCGTTCGTCAATCGCGACGGCGGTGCCCAACTGGCCGCTGAGCTGGGCGAGCGGGTCAGCGCGATCGTGGTGCCGATCTCTGCGCGCGACCGTGCGCGGTGGGCGATCGGGGAGCTTGCGCTGGTCTCGCTCGCCGCGCGACGCGCGCGCGTCCAGCTCGTGCATTCCATGGCGAACTTCGGGCCACCCTGGGGACGCTTTCGCCGCGTGCTCACGATCCACGACCTTCAGTATCAGGCGACTCCCGAGCTGACCTCGTGGCCCGCGCGAAGCGCGACACACGTGCTCCTCGCGCTGGCGGCGCGCACCGCTCACCGCGTAATCGCAGTGTCGGCAGCCGGCCGCGATGAGCTAGTCAGCGGCCTGCGGCTCTCGCACGAGCGGATCGACGTGATCCCCAACGGCGTGCGTCCCGTGCCCGAGTCGGCCTGCACCGCCGGTGTGCGCGAGCGCCACGCCGTGGGGCCGGAGCGCACGATCGTCCTGTCCGTTGCGACCAACATCCCCCACAAGAACCTTCCGGTGC
>JBOGXX010000320.1:0-8566 GCA_050696475.1 Solirubrobacteraceae bacterium
CACACCTCGGTGGCCTCGCTCTTTGCAGCTTGGTTCCGCGTCTGGATTGAAGCTAGCGCAGACGGGTGCCGCCTGCAACCCCTCGGCGGCGAGGACCCCGCACGTTCCAGCAAAAGCAACTCCGAGCACAATCCGTTAGGCGAGGCTTAGGACTGCTGCCACAATGTGTGCATGGAGAACTCCGAGTTTTCGCTGGCCACACGCACGCCCGCGTCGGCTGTGCCGGCGCCGGTTGCGCCGGGCGGCTATCCGAGCCATGCGGCGGCACCCAGCGCGGAGAACCCGTTTGGCGAGCAGCCAAGGCGCCCGCGCCCGGCGCGCAGCCTGCGCAACCGCATCGCCAGCGCGCTGGCGGCGCTGGGCGCACTGATCGCGAAGTTCGCCGTGGCGATCAAGGCGCTGCTGGTGGCGCTGCCGAACCTGAAGCTGCTGGTGACCGCGGGCACGGCGCTGGTGTCGGTGGCGGCTTACAGCATCTTCTTCGGATGGTGGTTCGCGGCAGGCTTCGTGATGCTCCTGTTCGTGCACGAGATGGGGCATGTGATCGCGCTTCGCCGGGAGGGGATCAAGTCGAGCGCACCGATGTTCATCCCGTTCATGGGTGCGCTGATCACGGCAAGATCGCTGGGCGAGAACGCGCTGGCTGAGGCGCGGGTGGGCTTGGCGGGGCCGATCCTGGGCAGCATCGGCGCGGCGGCGGTGGCTGTGGTGGGCGAGTTGACGGGCAGCGACCTGCTGGTCGCGTTGGCGTACTTCGGATTCTTCATCAACCTGTTCAACCTGCTGCCGGTGGTTCCGCTCGACGGCGGCCGCGCGGCTGCGGCGATGAGCCCGTGGATGTGGTTCGGGGGCTTCGGCGTGCTGGTGGCGCTGGCGTTCCTCGACCCCGGCAACCCGATCCTGCTGATCATCGTGCTGTTCGCGGGCATCCAGACCTACCACCGCTGGAAGCAGCGCAAAACGCGCTCCCTGACGCAGCAGGCGTACTATCGCGTGGCGCCTCGCAACCGGCTGATCGTGGCGGCGGTGTACGTCGGCCTGATCGCGGCGCTGGTGTTTGGGATGCACGAAACGCACATCCTCTCCAGCGGCGGCCACAGCTTCGGCTCGATCTAGCGCCTGGCTTCGCGAATCCCGCGTTCCATGTCGCGCTTGGTCTCGCGCTCGCGGATGGTCTGGCGCTTGTCGTAGAGATCCTTTCCGCGGGCGAGTGCGATCTCGACCTTGGCATGGGCGCCGGAGAAGTAGATGCGCGTGGGCACGAGCGTGAGGCCACGCTCGGAGGCGCGCGCGGCGATACGGTCGAGCTCGCGGCGATGGAGCAGCAGCTTGCGCGTTCGCTCGGGATCGTGGTTTTCGCGCGAGGCGGGGCTGTAGGGCGGGATGTGCACGGAGTGCAGCCAGAGCTCGCCGTCCTGGACGGCTGCGTAGCCGTCCTTCAGCTGCGCGCCGGAGCTGCGCAGCGCCTTGACCTCTGTGCCCTCGAGCACGATGCCGCACTCCAGGCGCTCGATCAGCTCATAGCGGTATGACGCGTAACGGTTGGATGCGACGTCGCCGGCTCCAACCTTGCGCTTGCCCTTGCCCTTTGCCATCAGCCGAGACTAGATGATGGCTCCGCCCTGTCGGGCTGCGCTGCGGCGTTCGCGGCTCCCGTCAGCGGGCCGGCAGGAGATCCACACGGCCACGGATCGAGTCCACGCTGCCGACGCGCACCTCGACGCGGTCGCCGAGACGTAGCGTGGCGCCGGTGCGCTCGCCCTGCAGGATCGTGCCCTGCTCGTTGAGCTCCCACCACTCGCGCCCGCTGTCGCGCTCGCCGAAGGCGTGGCGGGCGCCCCGACCTCGCTGTGCTCCGCTGTCGCGTGCGCGCCTTCGCGCGTCGCGGCCCGCCCGGGCACCGGTGGCGGCGAGCGTCGGCGCGCGCAGCAGGCGCACGGGTAGCATGCCCTCGAAGGAAGCGGCGTCGAGCTCCTCGAGCGGCTGCCCCGCGTCGTTGGCGCGAGCGTCGCTGGCGATGCTGGCGTCGGCTTGCAGGCCGAAGGCGATGAACGCGCCGGCTGGGATCAGCCCGCTGATCTCGCCGGCGAACAGCTGGTCGTGGCCGTGCCGGTAGAGCAGCCGCTCGAGCGCGAAGCAGCGTGCGACGTCGTCGGCGTCGCGCTCGATGATCATCGCGTCACGCTCGCGCTGTGAGCTCCAGACCCCCAGCTCCACGAGCTCGCCGGCGCGGGGGGCGCGCTCGCCGGCGCCGACGGCTGACAGCAGCGCTCGGTGACAGACGATGTCGGGATAGCGGCGGATGGGAGAGGTGAAGTGGCAGTAGTGGACCGAGTGCAAGCCCGCGTGGCCGATGTTCTTGGGTGAGTAGTAGGCCTGCTTGAGCGAGCGCAGCACGAGCGAGCTGAGCGCCTGGCGCCCGTGACCGGTGTGCCGCACGCGGCGCTCGACGCGCGTTGCCATCTCGGCGAGCAGTTCCGCGGCCTGCGTGGCTGACATCGGCTCGGGCAGCGGCGGCGTGGGCAGCTCCAAGGAGGCGAGCTGGTCTGCGAGGCGCTCGACGCGCGCGGGATCGGGACGCTCGTGGACGCGATACAGGCAGGGCACCGAGCGCTGTGAGAGCAGCGTCGCGACCGCTTCGTTGGCGGCGATCATCAGCTGCTCGATCACGCGGTGGGACTCGGTCTGCACGCGGGCGAGGATGCCCACGACGTTGCCGTGCTCGTCGAACCGGAACTCTGGCTCCTGCGATTCGAGCGCCAGCGCTCCTGCGCGCCGGCGCTCGCATTGAAGCTCGGCGGCGACGAGGCGGGCGACGCGCAGAGGCTCGCCCCAGGGCTCGGCGGCAGTCTCCACGCCGGCGAAGATGCGATCGACCTGCTCGTAGTCGAGGCGCGCATCGGAGCGGATCAGCGAGCGATAGAAGGCGGCGCGGACGACGATCGGGCCTTGCAGCTCCAGCTCCACGGTGACGGCCGCACGATCGGCGCCCGGGCGCAGCGAGCAGGCGTCGCTCGAGAGGGCGTGCGGGAGCATCGGCTCCACCGCGCCCGGCACGTACACGCTGGTGGCCCGCCTGCGCGCCTCGCGGTCGAGCGCCGAGCCCTCGGGCACGTGTGCGGCGACGTCGGCGATGTGCACCCAGACACGGATCCCGCCCGATCCGCGGCCGGCGTCCGCGTCGATCCGCTCGGCGGAGAGGGCGTCGTCGAAGTCACCGGCGCTGCTGGGGTCGACGGTGAACGTGGGCAGCGCGCGCAGGTCACGCCGATCCTCGCCGGCGAGATCCCTGACGCGCCGCGCTGCGCCACCGGCCTCGGTCTCGATGTCGGCGTGGAAGCCGCGTGCGAGCCCGCGGTCGAGCATCAGCGCCTCGATCACATCGCCGGCGAGATCGGGGCGTCCCAGCGCCCGCAGCACGCGAACGCCTGCGCCGGAGCGGCGACCGGCAGGTTGGGCGAGCACGAGCTCGCCCGCTGACACCCTGACGCTGCCGCCACGCCCGGAGCGGGGCGCTGCGAGCGTGAGGCGCGCGCCCGAGCGTCCACGCGCAGAGCTGCGGTCGTTCTCACGCGGCGCGAACAGGGGCTCAGCCGTGAGGAAACGTCCGCTGCGTTGGACGAGCGCCACGAACGCGTCCGCGGGTGCAGGGCCGTGCTCGGTCTGGCGCCGCGCCGAGACGCCCTCGCGGCTGGGAGTGCTGCGCCCGCGCGGGCCGGGCCTGCTCACTTCGCTTTGGCGGCGAGCGTGCGCAGCGCGACTTCCAGTCCGCGGTTGGTGTCCACCTCGTTGCTGGGCACGCGCACTTCCGGCCTCACACCGGCGCCCTGCTTGACGCCGCCGCCGCCGAGATTGCGCCCGTCGGGCGTGAAGTACTCGCCGACGGTTATGTCCAGCGCACCGCCGTTTGACAGCGCCTGCTCCTCCTGGAAGACGCCCTTGCCGAAGGTGTGCGTTCCGACGACCGTCGCGCGGTGGTGGTCCTGCAGCGCGGCGGTGACGATCTCCGACGAGGATGCCGTGTTGGAGTCCACGAGCACGACCATCGGAATCGAGGTGGGAATCGCGTCGCCGGTGGCCACCAGCACCTGCGTGGGGACCTCGCGCCCGCGGGTCGTGACGACCGTCTGCCCCTTGGGGATGAAGATGCTGGCGATCAGCTGCGCTTCCTCGACGAGGCCGCCGCCGTTGCCGCGCAGGTCGAAGAGCAGACCGCGGGCGCCTTCGTGCAGCTCGTGTTCGACCGCCTGGCGCACTTCGGAGTGCGAGCCGACGCTGAAGCTGGCCAGCGCGACGACGCCGAGCTTGACGCCGTTGACGGTCCTGATGGCGGATTCGACGACCGGCTCGGAGACGACCGCACGGGTGATCTTCACCTCGTGCATGCGCGCGCGCTTGGAGCTGGCGGCGGCGGGCTGCTGGATCCCCAGCTGGACGTCCGTTCCCGGAAGGCCCCGGATCAGCGAGGTGGCGGTTTCGGCAGACAGGCTGGCGAGCGTGCGGCCGTTGACCGAAACGATCACCTCGCCGGGCTTCAATCCGGCGCGGGCGGCCGGCGAGGAGTTGAACACGCGCTCGATCAGCAGCCCATGCTCGGCGGCGACCTGTGTGGCGACGGACACGCCGATCCCGGTGAAGTGCGGCGGAGCGGTGAATTCGTGGTATTCGCTGGGCGTCAGGTAATGCGAGAATCGGTCGCCGAGGCTGGCGACGAGGCCGGAGATCGATGCGTTGTCGAGCTTGCTCGTGGGGATCGGACGGTAGTAGTCGGTGGCGACCCGCTGGATCGCTTCGTCGACGACGGCCGTCCTGGGGCTTGATACGAACGCGCTGCGCAGGAAGCTCGGCAGATCTTCGGGGTGCCCGCCGAGCCACAGGCCGAGTGCGAGCAGCCCGAGCGCTGCGAGGAGGAGTAGGAGTGCTAGCGGTTGGCGGCTGGAGCTGCGCATGGAGTCGGCGCAAGCGTAGTGTAGGCGTGGACCGACCCCCGCCGGTCGCGGCCGCCCGCGCGAGAGACGGCGAACGTTCTACGGTGAGCCATGACGATTTCGAGCACCACCACCGTGAAGTCCAACGGACTGCCGATCCACCGGATCGGGCTGCCGGGAACGCGAGCGCTGACGGCGCTGGTGGCGTTCGACGCGGGCGCGCGCAACGAGCGCGCGGAGGAGAACGGGATGGCGCACTTCCTCGAGCACCTCGTGTTCAAGGGGGGAGAGCTCTACCCGACGTACAAGCACGTGAACGAGACCGCTGAGCGCCTGGGCGGGGTCCTGAACGCATACACCAGCCACGATCTGGTGGCCTTCCACATCACCGTCCGCGCACAGAGCGCGCCGCAGGCGATCGATCTCCTGAGCGACTTCGTGGGTCGTCCGCGCCTGGACGCGCAGGAGCTCGATCGCGAGCGGGGCGTGGTGATCCAGGAGATCAACCGCGCCTACGACCAGCCCTCGACCGTGGCCGAGTACCTGATCGACAGGGCGGCGTTCGGCGATCACCCGCTGGGACGCACCGTGCTGGGAGCAGAGGAGAACCTCCGCAGCTTCACGCGCGATGGCATCGTGGCCTTCCGCGAGCGACGCTGGGCGGGCTCGCGTGGCGGCGCGTTCCTGGCGGGCAACCTCGAGCATCTCCCCTCCGAGGACGAGCTGCAGGAGCTGTTCGCGCGCTTCCCCGCCCTGCCGGACCCCGAGCCCTACTCGCGGGTACCGGCGTTTGCGCCGCAAACGCTGGTGGACCAACGCGACACCAACCAGTCGCACCTGCGCATGATCTATCGCCCCGAGGTGAGCGTCACCGACATGCGGGAGCGCGCCGCGCTGTCGATCTACGCGACGCTGCTCGGTGGTTCGATGGGCTCGCGGCTGTTCGAGGAGATCCGCGAGAAGCGCGGCCTGTGCTATTCCGTCTACGCGATCGACCACACCTTCGCAGACGTGCCGATCCTGCAGCTGGGCTCGGGCCTGGAGTCGGCGAAGTGCGTGGAGGCCTACACCCGCATGCGCGAGATCGTGGACGAGCTGCGCGAGGACGGTCCCACCGAGGAGGAGGTGCACCGCGCCCGCGCGTACGCGGCGGGACGGATGGTGCTGGCCTTCGAGAACTCGGGCGCGGTCGCCCGCTACAGCGCCAACCAGCGGATCGTCTTCGGCGAGGACATCGACCCCGACGCCGCGATCGCGGCACTGGACGCCGTCACCCACGACGAGGTCAGGGAGGTTGCGGCGGGCGTCGCCGAGAACCTCGCAGTCGCCGTCGTGGGCCCCCACTCCGCCGACGAGTTCTGAGCGGCCGCTGGCGGGACTTTCCGGGTCCCGCTAGTCGGCGCCCTGCGCCACGACGCTCATCGACGAGCGGGCGTCGCCGAGCACGACGGGCACGATCGCAATCGCGCCCGCGGCGAGCGCCGCCGCGATCCAGAAGGCGAGGTGATACCCGCTGGTGAGCGCGGCGGCGGTGGAGTTGCCCTGCGCGATCAGATGCCCGCTGCGCGATGTGGACAGCGTCGCGAGCACCGCCAGCCCGAGCGCCCCGCCGACCTGGGCGGTGGTGTTGACGAGCCCGGACGCGAGGCCCGCGTCCTGCGGGCTCACGCCCGACATGGCGACGCTCATCAGTGCGGGGAAGCACACGCCGGCGCCGGTGCCGAGCAGCAGCATCGAGGGCAGCACGTGCAACACGTAGCTGCCGCGGACGGGCGCCTGCGTGAACAGGATCAGGGCGATCATGATCAGCGCCAGTCCCGGCACGAGCAGGCTGCGCGCGCCGAAGCGGGTGACGAGGCGCTCGGAGTAGCGGATCGAGAGCGTGCCCATCGTCAGCGTCACGGGCAGGAACGCCAGCCCGATCCGCAGCGCGTCGTAGCCGAGCACCCTGCGCAGGTACAGCGCACCGAGGAAGAACACGCCGAACATGCCCGCGACGGACAGCACCTGGATGGCGTTGGCGCAGGACACGTTGCGCGAGCGGAAGATGCGCAGCGGCACGAGCGGGTTGCGCGCGGTCGCCTCGCGTGCGAGGAACCCGAGCAGCAGCGCGAGCGAGACGCCGCCGAGCACGAGCGTGCGTGCCGAGCCCCAGCCGTAGTCGGCGGCGGGCCTGACGATCGTGTAGACGCCGAGCATCAGCGCCGCGGTGATCAGAAACGCGCCGGCGACGTCGGCGCCCTCGCCGAAGCCCGCGCCGGAGTCGTCCTCGAGCAGGCGCCTAGCGAACACGGCCGTCGCGATGCCAATCGGGACGTTGACGAAGAAGATCCAGTGCCAATCGATCGACTGGGTGATGACGCCGCCCGCGAGCAGGCCGACGGAGCCGCCGGCGGAGGCCACGAACGCGTACACGCCGATCGCCTTGGCCTGCTCGCGGGGCTCGGGAAACATCGTCACGATCATGCCCAGGATCACCGCGGAGGTCATCGCGCCGCCGATCCCCTGGATGAAGCGCGCGGCGATCAGCAGCGACTGGCTGCCAGCGAGTCCGCATGCGAGCGAGGCGACGCTGAACAGCGCCACGCCGGCGAGGAAGATGCGACGGCGCCCGATCAAATCGCCGAAGCGTCCCGCCAGCAGCAGCAGCCCACCGAAGGCGATCAGGTAGGCGTTGACGACCCAAGCGAGGCTCGAGGTGGAGAAATGCAGGTTGTCCTGGATCGACGGCAGCGCGACGTTGACGACGGTCACATCGAGCACGATCATCAGCATCCCCACGCACAGCACGTACAGCGCGATCCAGCGTCCGTCGCGCGTCGCGCCGTCATTCGAGATGTGGTCGCGATCCGCCACCGAGCTCATACACTCGCCTGCTCCCGCTTGATGAACTCGCCGAGCGCGTCGAACATCTCGTTGGTGCCGTGCTCGCGCTGCTCGGCGGTGTCGTGCCCGTCGAGGTACACGCCGTGCTCGGTGAGCGTCAGGCGCGCGCCCGCGCCGTGCGCCTCAATCTCGATCACGGCCAGCGAAACGGAGATGCGCACATCGTCGCGATGCATGTCGTAGGCGTGGATGATGCGGCGCCCGGGAACGATGTCCTGGTAGACCGCATCGAGGTGGAAGGTCGCCCCGTCGGGGCCGCGCACCGTCAGGTGCTCGCGTCCGCCGACGCGGAACTCGAGCGAGTAGTCAGGCTTGTCGCTCGGCCCGAACCACCGCGCCTTGGTGGCGGGGTCGGCCCAGGCGTCGAACACGCGCTGCGGTGACGCGTCGTAGGTTCGCTCGATCACGAACGTGGACTGCGTGGTCGAACGCTCGACGGCGTGCTGCTCGGCGTTGCTCATTGATCGCCCCATTGCTTGGGTTGTTGATGGTCGCGCTGGTCGTGCTCGCCGGCGAGGTACTCGCCGAGGCGATCGAGGCTCTGCTCCCAGAAGCTGCGCCGGTCGGCGATCCAGCCCTCCGCGGCGCGCAGCGCGCCGGGCTCGACCGTGCAGGTGCGCACCCGCCCGACCTTCTGCGAGCGCACGAGGCCGCTGGCCTCGAGCACGTGCAGGTGCTGCACGACCGCCGAGAGCGACATTGCCAGCGGCGCGCCTAGCTCGCTTACGGTGGCCGGACCGCGGATCAGCCGG
>JBOGXX010000321.1:0-2594 GCA_050696475.1 Solirubrobacteraceae bacterium
GCTCCCAGGTCGGTCAGCTCGAAGTGCTCCTCGGCTCCCGTCAGCAGACCGCCGATCGTCATGGCGTCCACGAGCTTTATGGCGAGGGCCCCAGCCAGGTGGTCGTAGCAGAAGCGGGCGTAGGCCAGCTTCTCTGCGGCCGTCGTTGCGCTCAGAGAACTGGTTTGCTCGCGGGCGGCGATTCGCGCGAGCGCCTCGATCGCTTCGGCGACCTGCGGGCCTGCCAGTCGATATGTGCGGTTGCGTCCGTGTGGCTCGACAGAGACCATGCCGCCCGCAAGCAGCTTCTCGAGATGGAAGCTCGCGGTTGCGCGCGAGATGCTCGCGAGACGGGCGAGCTCACCTGCGCGCAGACCTCGGCCGTCGAGCAGCGCGAGCAGGAAACGAGCGCGAGTTCGCTCCCCCATCAGCGCGGCCGCGGCCGCGACGTCGGCATCTCCCTGCATTCTCGACAGACTAGCCGCCATTGCTTCGATCGTCATCGAACTATCGACGTGTCACGATCCGATCGTCATCGAACTATTCACGTGTCACGATCCGATCGTCATGGAGCACCTCAGCGTCAGACCGAGCATTCTCTACTTCGGCACGCCGGTTGCGCTCGTCACGACGACGAACCCCGATCAGACGCCGAACATCGGGCCCATGTCCTCGGCATGGGCCCTGGGCTACACGGTCGTGATGGGCTGGGAGAGCACCGCGCATACCCTCGCCAACCTCGAGCGCGAGCGCGAGTGCGTCATCAACCTGCCCGGACCGGCCCTCGTCGAGGAGGTCGAGGCACTCGCTCCGCTCACCGGCCGCAACCCGCCGGCAGCACACAAGGCAGACACGTTTCGCTTCGAGCCACGGAAGTTCGAGGCCGCCGGCCTCACCCCGGCCGCAGCCGAAGCGGTCAAGGCGCCGCGCATCGCCGAGTGCCCGTTGCAACTCGAGGCGAGGGTCACCGCCATCCATCAGCCGGCAGGCCGCCCCGACGGCGAGTTCTTCCGGATCGTCGAGGCGCACGTCGAGCGCGTCCACGCACACGCAGGGATCGTCAAGCCGGGAACCAGCCACATCGATCCCACGCAGTGGAGCCCGCTGCTCTACGTCTTCCGACACTACTTCGCCACAGGCCGCGCCGTCGGAAGAACGTTCCGCGCGGAAGCCTGACCGACGCAACCCCGCAGCTCGCGCGTCCTCGCTGTCCCAGGCAGCTTCAGACCGGAACGCTGCACCAGCCTGCTACGGTCAGCCCACGGGCGGCGAAGTCGCCCGCGGGGTTCTTGGTCTTTGTTGGCGCTTCAGACGCGCGGATGGGGTCAGTCGAATCTCCATCTGCAGCGGCGGCCAGCGAGGCCGCCAGAAGGAGCATCAACACATGAAGCATGGGACTTTTGCCGATCTCGGCGTGTCCGGTCTCGTCGTGGGCGAGCTTGCAAAGCGCGGGATCCACGCGCCGTTTGCGGTACAGGAGCTGGTGATCCCGGACGTGCTGGGCGGCCACGACGTGCTGGCGCAGTCGCCGACCGGCTCGGGCAAGACGCTGGCGTTCGGGATCCCGCTGGTGGAGCGCCTGAGAGACTCCGACCCGCGCCCCTCGGCGCTGGTGCTCGCGCCGACCAGGGAGCTTGCGCTGCAGATCGTGGAGGACCTGCGCCCGATCGCCCACGCCCGCGCCCTGTCGATCGCCGCCGTGTACGGCGGCGCCGGAATCGTCAAGCAGGCGCGGCTGGCCTCGCGCGCCCACATCCTCGTGGCCACGCCCGGGCGCCTGCTCGACCTGATCGAGCGCAGGGACATCTCGCTGGCCCGGGTCCGCGTGCTCGTCCTGGACGAGGCCGACCGGATGCTCGACATGGGCTTTCGCCCGGTGGTCGACAGGATCGTGAAGATGACCGCTGCCAAGCGCCAGACGATGCTGTTCTCAGCCACGCTGGAGGGCGAGGTGGGGAAGATCGCCAAGGCATACACGACCGATCCGCGCAGCCACGCGCACGCCCACTCGGCTGAGCGCAAGGGCGATGTGGAGCACCGTTTCGTGGCGGTCAGCCACGAGGGCAAGGTGGCCCGCCTGGTGAGCGAGCTGGGCGACGGCGAGCGTGGCCTGACGCTGGTGTTCGTACGCACCAAGCGCGGCGCCGATCGGCTGGTCAAGCGACTGGCCTCCAGCAGCGTGCGCGCGGTGGCGATGTACGGCGACAAGTCCCAGGGCCAGCGCGAGCGCGCGCTGGCGAGCTTCGAGGCAGGCGTGGTGGACACGCTGGTGGCCACCGATGTCGCCGCCCGGGGAATCGACGTGTCGGGCATCACCCACGTGATCAACTACGACATCCCGGCAACGCGCGAGGACTACGTGCACCGGATCGGACGCACCGCCCGCGCGGGCGCCAGCGGGGTGGGCGTGACGCTGGTGGCCCACGAGCAGGCGCGCGAGTTGGCGGGGATCCTCAGCGAGCTCGGCCTCGACCGCGAGCTGGCGCTCGCGGGGCTCTCCTTTGGTGGCTCCCAGCGCGCCACCGGCGGCGTTCCGGCCGGCGGCGCCAGGCGCCCGCAGCGAGGTGGGCGTCACGCGAACATTGCGAACACCGCCACACAGCGCACCGGAGGCC
>JBOGXX010000322.1:0-16652 GCA_050696475.1 Solirubrobacteraceae bacterium
GCAGTGGATGCCCGGCCTGCCCCGCGAATGCACGATCGAGCTCCCGTTCCAACCAGTCGAGCGCCACCAGGCGCCGCGCCGGCGCGACCGCGTCGCTGTCGCCGAGCTCATCGACCATGCGCGCGAAGCCATAGACGGCGAGCAGATGAGCGCGCACGCGGCGCGGGAGCATCCAACTGGCCACCGAGAAGTTCTCCGTGCCCGCGCGCGCCATCACCGCCGCTGCGTCGGGGGCGTCGATCGGCGCGTCCGCTATCGGCGTCACCCCCGTGGCTCGGAGGAGCTACCGGCTGCGGCGTCCCATTGCCTCTCCGAGGCAAGGCAGCGACCGAGGGCGATGATCGGAAACGTCAGCCTGTAGAGGTGGTAGTTGATGTAGTAGTCAGACGGGAAGCCGGTCCCGGTGTATTGAGGCTCATCCCAACCGCCGTCGGGGCGCTGCCTGGAGACGAGCCAGGCGACGCCGCGCGCGAGCGCCTGCGAGCGCTCGCCCGCGGCATCCAGCGCCAAGAGCGCCCACGCGGTCTGCGAGGCGGTGCTCGCACCGCGACCGATCCACTTCGGCTCATCGTATGAGCGCGCGTCCTCCCCCCAGCCGCCATCTTCGTTCTGGTGACGCTCGAGCCAGTCCACGGCGCGGCGGATGCAAGGGTGCGAAGGGGCGACGCCGGCGGCGATCAGTCCCGGCAGCGCCGCGCCGGTTCCATAGACGTGGTTGACGCCCCAGCGGCCGAACCACGACCCGTCCGCCTCCTGCTGGTCGATCAGCCACCGCACGCCGCCGCTCGCCGCCGGCGTATCGGCAAGCCCGAGGGCGCCGAACATCTCGAGAGCATGCCCCGTCACATCGGCGCTCGGCTCGTCGATCACCTCGCCGAAGTCCAGGAAGGGCAGCTCGCGCACGAGCGAACGCGTGTTGTCGGCGTCGAACGCGCCCCAACCGCCACCGCCGCTCTGCATCCCCTCGACCCACCGCACGGCGCGGGCGATCGCCCCCTCGACCCGCGCGCCCAGGCCCTCCACGTCGGTGAGAGTACGCAGTGCGAGCACGACCTCGACGGTGTCGTCGACGTCCGGATAGTTGACGTTCTCGAACTCAAACGCCCAGCCTCCGGGCTCGAGCTCCGGCGCGCGCACAGACCAGTCGCCTCGCTGCGTTACCTCCTCGCCGAGCAGCCACTGTGCACCGGCCACCAGCGCCGGGTGATCTCCGGGGACGCCTGCCTCGGAGAGTGCGAGCATCGCCAGGCCCGTGTCCCACACCGGCGACTGGCACGCTTCCAGGCGCCGGCTGGGGCCCGCCGGCGCACCGACGCCGCGAGCGTCGTCGTGGTCCTCGACCATGAACCGATCCAGGCCTTCCAGGCCGCGCCGCATGACCGGGTGCTCCAGCGGGTAGCCGCGCAGCCGCAGCGCCATCAGCGAATAGACCCACGGAGGCTGGATCCCGCCCCACGACCCGTCCGCCTCCTGGCGACGCACGACCCAGCTCTCGGCGCGGGCCAGCGCGATCCGCCGAAGCGGCGCCAGCGGCCGGCGCTCATACGCGCGCAGCACGCGGTCCAGGCGCCCCAGCCAGAGGCCACGCGAGGAGCGGCTGTCCTCATCAGCGCTCCCGTTGGAGGCAAGCCCCTCGGCGTGCAGCTCGCGCAGGTCGAACGGCAGCACGCGCACGGGCCGGTGAGCTTTGACGATCGACAGCGCGACGATCGTCTGGCGCGCCCAGCAGGCGAAGTCGTAGACGTTCAACGGCACCGACGGCCCCAGCAGGATCACCTCCGGGGGCAGCGCCGGCACCCGCTCCCACGACCACAGGCCGAACAGCGCGAGCCACACGTGTGTGAACACGCGTGCCCGCTCCAGGCCTCCGCTCTCGCGGACGAACCGGGCGGCAGCGCGCATGTGGCCCTCCTCAGGCGAGTCGCCCGCCAGCCTCAGGCCCCAGTAGGCCTCGATCGTCGTGGAGAGCTCGCCTGGTCCTCCATAGAAGTTCGCCCAGGTGCCGTCCTCGCGCTGCTGGGAGCGGATCCAGGCGGCCGAGCGCTCGGTCTCCGCGGCGCGACGGATGCCCAGGAACTCGCGGAGGAGCATGTCCTCCGCATCCATCGTCACGTTCGTCTGCAGCTCCGCGCGCCACCAGCCGCCCTCCTCCTGCAAGGACAGCAGGTACTCGGTCGCGAGGTCGAGTGCGACCTTCGCCTCGCTTCTGGCTTCAAGAGTCAACTGCGACATGCCGACAACCTAAATCTTTTCGCGCTGAAAGGACAGTTGCGTTGGCACCGTCTTATCGCACCTTCACCGTGAGACCCGAGAGCCGGATACCACGAGCACGGCCGGCGAGGCCCGCGTGATCACGTGGCGGCGTAGCGCAGCCTCGCTAACGCGGCGCGGAACGGAGGAGACGAATCGATAGACGATCAGCCCGTCGATGTCCAGCCGCGCCCGCAGGTGAAAGCCCGGCGCGGGGGGCTCACCGGCCGAGGGGACCAGCGGCGCATAGCCCGTCTCGTCGATCTCGCTGACCGTGACGTCGCTGCCCTCTCCCAACCCGTGCAGCTCGGGCAGGAAGTACTCCAGCGGCAGCGAGCCCAGCTCCACGGTCGTGATCGCGCGCCCGCGCGGCGGCCCGCGCAGAGCCTTGGCGACTCCGCGCCAGTTACCACGCTGCAGTCGCGGGCTCAGGTCGACGTCGACGGAGATGATCAAGAACGCCAGCGCGATCACGACCGCCAGCGCGATCCCGACGCGCCCGGTGCCGGGCCACAGGACGAGGAGCGCGACCAGTGCGGTGAGGGGGATCATCGCGGCGACGAGGTTGCGGGGTGCGAGGTAGTCGGCGCCGAAGGCGACGAGCAAAACCGGGATCAACACCCCGCACGCGAGGATCGCCAGCGTCAGCAGTGCGCCTTTGCGCACGGGCAGCGACGACGCGCGTCCGGCTCCGCGCAGCCGCCAGAGCCCGAATGCGAGCCCCGCGAGAATCGGCAGCGCGACGAGCAGCTCGACGACGTGGCCGAGCGGTGCACCGGAGTAGCCGGTGAGGTAGTACTGGGGGATCGCTTCGAGGCGTTCGCGCAGCGGCCAGCTGCCGATCCACTGCGTGCCGTGGCCGCCCTGCGCGGAGATCAGCGGCAGCAGTGCCACGCCGAGGATCCCCACCGCCGCGGCTGCCGGCAGCGCGAGCCGGCGTGTGGCGCGATCCCACAGCAGCGCCGGCACCATGCCGATCAGCAGGAAGACCGCGAAGTAATGCGTCAGCAGCGCCAGCGCCCCGGCCACGGCGAAGGACGCCATGCGTGCGACGGTGGGCTTTCGGCGCACCCGCAGGAAGCACAGCATCGTCAGCGCCGCCATGAACACGAACAGCCCATATGCGCGGGCCTCCTGCGAGTACCAGACGAACAGCGGGTTGATCGCCACGAACGCTGCGCAGCCGATGGCGACGCGTCGAGCGGACGTCTCGAGCTCGCAGCCGATCGCCCACGCGATCGGGACGGTGGCGATCCCGGCGAGCGCCGAGGGCAGCCGCAGCGCGACCTCGCCGCTGCCGAGCACGCGGTAGTCCGCCCACGCGAGCACGTACCACAGCGGCGGCGTGTTCTCGCTGTGGACGACAGAGCGCAGCGTCGCCCAGAGGCTCGGATGCAGCACGTGCACGGGTGTGAACGCCTCGTCGTACCAGAAGCTCTGCAGGTCAAGCGTGGACAGGCGGATCGCGGCCGCGAGCAGCGTCAACGCCAGCAGCGGCCACCACGACGGCCAGCGCGTGCCGGCGCGCGGCGCGCTCACCGCGATGTCGTGGGTTGCCGCGCTCACCGCCGCCCCTCGCACCGCGCCCGCCGAGCGCTCACCGCGGGCACCTGCCCCGCCCGGCGGTGCCGAAGCAGCCGTAGCGATTGGCGGTCAGGTCGGGGTGATACGGCGGTAGGTACCAGCCCCCCTGGACCGTGCGCAGGCCACCCGCCACCGGTCCCCAGATCGCCAGGCAGATCTGCGTCCTGGCCCCGGGAGGGCCGGGACTGGTGTTGCCGCAGAGCAGCTCGCGCCCGCTGTCGACGCCGAGGGTTTCCTGATCGATCGAGATGTTCACGTAGTCGTGGTGGGTGTAGTGGCGCCACGTTGCGAGGTCGGCGATCAGCCGGTGGTTGGTACCCGCCTCGCGGGAGAGGTCGTTGACGGTCGCCGCCGCGAACAGCAGCCCGACGAGCACCAGCACGACCGTCTCCACCAGCCAGACCCGCCGTCGCCCGTGGCCCGCCTCGCCTGCCGGAGCTTCCGGGCGCGCTCGCAGCCAGGACGCCAGACGCGCCCGGCGTCGATCCTCCAGGCGCAGCGGCGAGCCGTTCATGTCACCGGCACCAGCAACGGCGATATCTGGTGGACCACGAACATCGCCTGCACGGCCAGCGTGGCGGCGAGCAGGCGCCGGTCGCGGATGACGCCGGCGAGCGGCAGCGGCCAGAGGATGTACCAGGCCAAGAGCCACGTGCTGGTCACCGCGATCGCGAGCAGGGCCCAGCCGGAGGCGGCGACCCAGTCATAGCCGCGCCACGTGCGCCACAGCAGGTGCACGAGGATCACCACCAGCGCGGCCTTCAGCAGATCGTGATCGACGGGAAAGACTCCCGGCTTGCCGAGCAGGTGCGCGATCTCATTCGCGAAGCTGTCCGTCGAGACGAACGCGGCGTCGCGATTGAGCGCCGCCAGGAGGTCGATCCCGTGGACGCCGAACGCGAGATAGCCGACCGCCACGAGGACGATGAGCGCGCCGATCGCGCCGAGCACGGGCGCCAGACGCCGGCGCGAGAGGGCCATGAACGGCAGCAGCACCGCGACGGTGGCCTTCGTCAGCGCGCCAGCCACGACCCACATGGCCGCCGCGGCTTCGCGTCGCGCGGTGCGCGGCGGCGCAATCGTCAGCGTCACGGCGGCCATCATCGCGAGCATCATGATCAGGTCGTTGTGGGCCCCGCCGAGCCCGTAGATGACATACAGCGGGTTGGCGCCAACGACCAGCAGCGCGGCCACCGGGTCGAAGCCGCGCACGCGCGCACAGCGCCATGTCAGCGCCAGCGTGCCCGCGCTGGCGAGCAGCGCCTCGAGCTTCATCGCCCACAGCGCGCCGACGAGCCCGAGCGTCGCCAGCGGGTAGGAGAGCAGCGTGTACAGCGGCCCGTACGCGGTGGCCACGTGGATCCAGTCCTGGCCCACGTAGGGGAACACGGGATCGCCGGCGATCGCGACGGGACCATGCGTGTAGGGGTTCAGTCCGTGCTCGACGCCCATGCGGGCATATGCGATGTAGCTGAAGACGTCGGTCGAGAGCAGGATCGGACCGGCGAACACGATCAGCTGCAGCGCGGCGACGAGCGCGATCGCCCAGCGCTTGGAGATCGCGAACGTGTGCCCATGGCCGGCTGCGTGGCGGCGAGCGAGCGCGATCAGCCCGCCGTAGGCACCGCTGGAGACGAGCAACGCGATCAGGAAGACGCGGTAGCCCAGACGCTCGCCGATGCCCGACAGCCACGAGCTTATATCGGGCGATTTCGGGATCAGCGGCGAGAGGCCGGCCGCACCGTCGAGCACGATCTCGGCGGCTGCGATGACGAGCGCCAGCGCCAACACCGTCGCCAGCGCCGGCACCCACCGTTCGCTGCTGGCGTCGGCAGGGCGAAGTTCGCCCTGCGCAACCGCGCTCACCAAGCGGCGGGGCTCACAACGCCGTCCACACGGTCTTCGTCTCCAGATAGGCGTCCAGCCCGTCGTGGCCGTGCTCGCGCCCGATGCCGGAGGCCTTAAAGCCCCCGAACGGCGCCGACGGATCCACCACTCCCCAGGTGTTGATGTAGATCATCCCCGCGCGCAGCAGCGCCGCCAGGCGGTGGGCGCTCGAGACATCGCGAGTCCAGAGCCCCGCGGCGAGCCCGTACTGGCCCGCGTTGGCACGCTCGGCCACCTCCTCGAGGCTGTCGTACGGTGAGGCCACGAGGACCGGGCCGAAGATCTCCTCGCGTGCGATGCGCAGCTCGTCGGAGGTGGTGCTGAAGAGCGTGGGCGCGATGAAGTAACCGCCGCTGTCGCTGAGCGCGGCCTCGCCGCCCGCCACGACCTCGGCGCCTTCGGAGCGCCCCGCGGCGATGTAGCCCATCACCCGCTCATGCTGCTCGGCCGAGACAACGGGCCCGAGCTGGGTGCTCGGGTCGAGGCCCGGCCCGAGCCTGGTCGCGCCGGCGGCCTCTGCCAGGGCGCCGATCACCTCGTCGTAGCGCTCGGCCGGAACGAACAGGCGCGAGCCGGCGTTGCACGCCTGCCCGCTGTTGAAGTAGATCGCCTGGAAGGAGCCCTTGATCGCGGCATCCAGATCGGCGTCGGGGAGGATGATGTTCGGTGACTTGCCGCCGAGCTCGAGCGTCACCCGCTTGAGGGCTTTGCCGGTCTTCGAGCCGATCTCGCGCCCGACGGCGGTCGAGCCGGTGAAGGCGACCTTGTTGACATCCGGGTGATCGACGAGCGCCGCGCCGGTGCTGCCGTCGCCGGTGAGCACGTTGATCACACCGGGCGGGAAGCCGACCTCGAGCGCGAGCTCGCCGACGCGCAGAGCGCTCAGCGGCGTCTGCTCGGCGGGCTTCAGCACGACCGTGCAACCGGCCGCCAGCGCCGGACCGAGCTTCCAGGCGGCCATCAGCAGCGGGAAGTTCCACGGGATGATCTGCGCGCACACGCCAACCGGTTCGCGGCGGGTGTAGCAGTGCATGTTGGGCGCGCCCACCGGCAGCACTCCGCCCTCGATCTTCGTCGGCCAGCCCGCGAAGTAGCGCAGGTGTCCGACCGCGCCGTTGAGATCGACGTACTGCGCGAGACCAACCGGCTTGCCGTTGTCAAGCGACTCGATCTGCGCGATCTCACCGGCGCGCTCTTCGATCGCCTGCGCGAGCGCCATCATCAGGCGCTCGCGCCCCGCCGCCGGCATCGAGGACCACGGGCCCTCGGCAAACGCCGCCCGGGCGCACGCGACCGCGCGCGCGACATCCTCAGGGCCGCCGAGCGCCACGTCGGCGATCGGGCGCCCGCTAGCCGGGTCGAGCGTCACGAACGTGCGCCCGTCGGCTGCCTCGAGGCGCTCCTCCCCGATCAGCAGCCGATGGGGTCCGGCGATGAACTCGCGTGCGTCGGGGCCGAGCGCGTCAGGGAGGGTGTCTGCGGAGATCGTGGTCATGCGCAGAGCCTACCTCGCGCGGGGCCACACGAGCACCGATGTGCGCGTGGAGCGAGAGCTCTCGAGCGCTGCCGACAGCCGCCCGCCGGGCGGAGCAGTCCCCTAGCGCTCGACGGCGACCGGCACCAGCGCGCTCGGGCGCCCGACCTCGAAGCCCTGTGCGTAGTCCACGCCGTAGCTGCGCAGCATGTCGATCGTCGTCTGATCGCCGACGAACTCGGCGATCGTGCGCCGGCCCATGCCGCGCACCACACCCGCCAGCGCCCTCACGACCAGCTGGTCGGTGCGTGAGACGGGCAGACGACGAATGAAGTCGCCGTCGATCTTCAGATGGCTGAACGGGAGGTGCTTGAGGTACTGGAAGGAACCGAAGCCGGCGCCGAAGTCATCCAGCGCCAGCCCGCACCCCAGTGCGAGCACGCCGGCGCAGAACTCCCTTGCGCTCCGCATGTCTGAGATCGCGGCCGTCTCTGTCACCTCGATCACGAGCTGCGAGGGCTCCACGTCGTGGCGGCGCAGGCAGCGCTCGAGGTCGCCCAGCATCGCCGGATCGGTGACCGACAGAGCGGAGAGGTTCATCGCGATGCCGGTGCCGCGGCTCGGGCCCTCGAGTCCCAGCAGCCCGGCGACCCGATCCAGCACCATCCGGTCGATCTCGCGGATCAGCCCGTAGCGCTCGGCGGCCGGCAGGAAGCGCCCGGGAGCGATCAGCGCGTCGGGGTCCTCGGCGAGGCGCAGCAGGGCCTCGTGATGGCAGACAGTTCCATCGACGAGCGAGACGATCGGCTGGAAGTGCAGCACGAACAGCTGATCGGCGAGCGCGCGGCGCAGCCGCTCCAGCCACGGGCGTCTGTGAAGCCCCGCGGGCGAGCAGAACTCCTCGGCCATCGCGGACGCGTCGACGAACCGTCGGCCGGCGCCGCCGCGCGGGGCGAGCGGCGTTCGCATGGACACGCGCGGAGCGGAATGGGTGCTCGTCGTGCTCAGCATCGCCGCGGAGGTCTTCGACGGCGCCCGCGGCTCACCTGCGCGCGCTCGTCTCGCCTGCGCGCGCTCAGGTGCTCGCGCGCGCGACGTACGGACGCCGAGCGCGGTCTGAAACCACGAGCAGCAGCGCCACGAGCACGAAGTTCATGACCACCGATGAGCCTCCGTAGGCGACGAACGGCAGCGTCACGCCGGTCAGCGGGATCACGCGCGTCACCCCGCCGACGATCACGAAGACCTGCAGCGCGATCACGAACGACAGCCCTGTGGCGAGCAGCTTCGAGAAGGAGTCGCGCGCGAGCATCGCTGTCTTCAGCCCGCGCGCGACGAGCATCAGATAGACGAGCAGCAGCGCTGCGGCGCCGGCGAGTCCGAGCTCGTCGACGATCACCGCGTAGATCATGTCGCTTTCGGGCACCGGCAGGATCGAGCGGTGGACGATCTGGTGGTTGGCCAGTTCAACGGGATATTGCAGCAGCGAACGGTCGAAGCCGGTGCCCAGCAGGCCTCCGTCGGCCTGTGCGAACAGCGACTGGGCGAGCTGGTAGCTGCCGCCCACTTCGCGGTGGTAGAGGGCGTCGTTGAACGGGTGTTCCCACGCCTGCACCCTCGCCTCGACGTGGCTCACGTGGCCGGTGAGATACCACGCGCCGAGCGCGAACAGCACGATCCCGATCAGCGGGAACGACAGGCGCCCGGTGGCGACGTAGAGGAGCGCTAGGAACGCGCCGTAGAACATCAACGAGGTGCCCAGCTCGGCGGTGAGCAGCAGCGTCGCCATCGACGCCCCCCAAACGATCAGCAGCGGGCCGAATTGCTTCATCGGCGGGATCGTCACCCCCAGCACACGCCGCCCGGCCGTCACCAGGATCTGGCGGTTGTCGCGCAGGTAGCTGGCGAGGAAGATCACGATCGCGACCTTGGCGAGCTCCGCCGGCTGAAAGGAGATGCTTCCCACGTGGATCGCGAGGTACGCGCCGTTGACCTGTTCGCCGATCCCGGGCGCCCTGGGGAGCACGGTCAGGCCGATGCCCACCGCCGCGATCGTGTAGCGGTAGCGCTCGAGTACGCCCACGCCGCGGCGCAGCGCGAAGATCGTCGCTGCGAACAACACGAGCCCCAGCACCATCCACTGCGCCTGCTGACGGGCCAGCACCGGTTCGATGCGGTAGAGCATCACGATCCCCACGCTGGCGAGCACTGCCACGAGCGGGAACAGGTACGGGTCGGCGTGCGGCAGCGCGAAGCGGATCACCAGATGTCCGGCCAGGCACAGCCCGAGGAACAGCGCGCCGTAGGTGAGCGACACGCCCGAGATGTGGTTGAACGTGACGTTCGTGGTGGCGCCAGGCGTGTTGTTCTGCGCCTGGATGAAGATCGCGGTGAAGCCCGCGGTCACCAGCAGCGCGGAGGGCACGAGGCCGAGGAGCTCGCGGTTGCGGGGGCTCAGCACCGATCGAGGGTACCCGCCAGCCCGGCGCGTGCGCTCCGGTGCGGCCGCTACCCTTGCAGCCGAGCGCGCCGCGGGGGCCGGCGTCGGCATGCCCCTTGGGCCCTATGACCTGTCACGTCTGGATAAGCCATGAATGACGAGCGACAGCCCTCCTTGTGGTGGAGCATGTGGAAGCGCTTTCTGATCGCCGGCCTGGTGATCGCCGGTCTGAGCGGCGCCACGACCGCGACTCTGGCGCTCAACGAGGTGAGCAGCATCGCCCACCAGGTGTTCCCCGAACTGAGTCACATCACCGCCCCCAAGGGGCTGTTGACACCCGAATACGGGGGTGGCCCGCAGACCTTCCTGGTCCTCGGCTCGGACAGGCGCAGCGGCTCCAAGAACGCGGAAGAACGCGAAGCGGCGCCGCACAGCGACACGATCCTGCTCGTGCGCTTCGACCCGGTGCAGGGGCAGACGTCGGTGCTGTCGATCCCCCGCGACCTGATGGTCAACATCCTCACGCCATCCGGGCAGGTCTACTCCCAGGAAAAGATCAACGCGGCGTACACGATCGGCAGCCAGGTCGGCGGCGCCAACGAGGCGAGCGTGCTCGCCGCGGAAACGATCAAACGCGAAGTGTTTCCCGACCTCAAGCTCAACGGAATCGTGGATGTCAACTTCGCCGGCTTCATCAAAGTGGTCGACACGCTCGGCTGCGCGTACGTGATGGTCGACCACCGCTACTACAACGAAAACGTCGGCAGCGCTGAAACCAACTACACGAGCATCAACCTACAGCCCGGATACCAGAAGCTCTGCTACGAAAACGCGCTCGACTACGTGCGCTACCGCCACACCGACGACGACTTCGTTCGCGTGGCGCGCCAGCAGGACTTCCTGCGCGATCTGCGTGAGCAGATCAACCCGAGCAACGAGCTCGGTCAGATCGAAACGGTGGCAAAAGCGGTCGGGCACGCGATTCGCACGAACTTTCCAGCGTCCGCGAGCGAGCTGATCCTGCTCGCAAAGCTCGTTGCGTTCTCCCAGACCAAGCCGCTGCGCCAGGTGAAGTTCCTGACCACGAACATCGACGACCAGGTCAACGGCGGCGACTACGTGACCTCCTCGCCGGAACTGGAGCAGCAGACCCTCAACACCTTCCTCAACGGCGACGAACAGCCGCACCTGCCGTCCTCCCGGGCGACCGCGCCGCGCGGCGCCCAGCACCACCACCACCACCACTCCAGCGTCGGCGGTGTCTCCCCGGCGGCCCTGGGCCTCTACCCCACCTCGGCGGCCGGCGAGACCGAAGTGGTCAAAGCCGCCCTGTCGGTCCCGTTCCACGTCCTCTACCCGACGCTGCAGACGGGCCAGGCCGAACAGCAGATGGTGCGGGCGTACACGCTGAAGGACGAGCACCGCAGAGCGCACCAGGCCTACGTGGTGGTCTGGCAGCAGAACCCGATCGGCGGCTACTACGACTTCGAGGCGACCAACTGGCTCGGGCCGCCGCTGTTCGCGCACTCGCGCAACCGAACAATCGGCGGCGTCGAGTACAAAATCGTCAACGACGGCGAACACATCCACGTCATCGGGTGGGTTTCGGGCAAGGTCCTCTACTGGCTGAGCAACACGCTGCTCGAGGAACTCTCGAACGCGCAGATGCTGGCCATCGCCAAATCGGCGCATTCGCTGCGCTAGCGGCGCTGCGCCACGCGATGATCTCGCCGCGGCGCGTGCTCCGGTCGAGGCGGTTTCCTCGCGAGCCTCGCGCGGGCGACCGACACCGGCTCGACGCTCCCGCTTGGCCCAGGGGCTCGTGAGCGGTGCTCAGCGGGCGGCTGCGGCTTGGTCCAACGCGGCGTTCACGAGGGCGTCCGCGTCCGCGTTCTGCGCACGGGGCACGGTGCGGATGGACCAGCGCCGGAAGCCTCCGAGCTTCTCCATCGCCTCCAGGTACAGCGGTCGCATCGCTGGGTGCTTGACCTTGTACCGGCCCTGCACCTGCCTGGCGATCAGCTCCGAGTCTCCGATCAGCTCCAGCTCGTCCGCGCCCAGCTCCTTCGCCCTGCCAAGTCCGAGCAGCAGCGCGCGGTACTCGGCGACGTTGTTGGTCGCGGTGCCCAGCAGCTGCGCGTGCTCGTCGAGCACCTCGCCCTCGGCGGAGCGAACCACGCATGCCGCGGCGGCAGGACCCGGGTTGCCTCGGGCTCCACCGTCCACGTTGACTATGACCTTCATCGCGGCTGCAGTATGAAGCTCACCGGGGACGAGCGCCCAGGCACGCGCGCGGCCCCCCTCACGGGGCCGAGGGGACGGCACGAAGCCGCTAGGAAGCGGTGGCGAGCGGGAGCAGGTCGCCGGGCACACGGGCACGACGACGATCACGGATCACCCGTCGCTGCACGCCGGCGCTCGTGCGTCCAGAGCCGGCATAGCGGGCCCTGCGGTCGAACTCGCGGCGGTCGACGATCACGGTCACGTGCTCGTCGTCGCTGTAGTGCTCGACGAGCTTCGGATAGAGCTCATCCGCCAGTGGTCTCGGTACGACGCAGTAGATCATCGCCGACCGATCTTACTCTGCGAGCGCGAATCCGCAAGCGGCGGGCACGGAATCGCTACATGCCCTGTTCAGACGTCCGTGAGCACCAGCGCGCCGGAGTCGGCGGCGGCGGCGTTGGGCGCACGGTCCTCGCGCGTCAACTCCGCGAGCTCTGTGCCCTGACCGGTCACCTGCGCCTCGACCACCGGTTCGCTGAGATCCACCTCGTAGCGATACCAGCACAGCTCCCATGCGACCACGATCGTGACGACGCTGCTGAGGTGCTCGGCCGAGCGGACGGTCACCATCGGAGCGCCGAGCGAGCGGGTCACACCGGCGACGCGCCGCGGGAACGCGCTGGCGTTGAAGATCGCGACCGCTTCGTCCAGGTACGCGGACGGGCGCTCCAGGGACTCGGCGCGCGAGGGTGCGGCGGGGCTCTGAAGCCCGGCCTGCGCGGCGGCGAGAGCCGCGCTCTCGTCCCTGTCGAGCGCCTGCTGCTCAGGGTTGGCCTGCGGCTGCTCGGACTCGGGCGCGGGCGCGGGCGCGGCGCGAGCGGCTGGGATGGAGCCGGCGTCCGGGTAGCCATCGAAAGGGTCATAGGAACCGTGCTGGAGCTCGGGATCGGGCGATACCGCTGCGATCGGGTCCTCCCCTGGGCCCGGAAGCCTGCCGACCTGGCGCAGCCGATCGAACAGGCTACGCCCGCGGCGGGCGCGCATCGGCGGCATGCTCAGCGACTGACTGTCCGTCTCGCGCATCCAGCCCTCGTGCGCGGCGCGCGGCGCACACAGCTCGCATACGATCCGTCGCCGACCGGCGACGAGAAAGATGTCCGGCTGCTCGCCTCGCAGCAGGCGACGCTCACAGACCTCGCACTCGACGTCCGGCTGTGAGGTGACGATCGTGCGAGTGGCCATCGTCAAGCAGATTATCGGTAGCCGACCGTCTGCGTCTCGCTATCGCTCTAAACGCGCACGGCCGGGCGCTGGCTGCCCGCCTCGGCGACGACCTTCTGCGCAAGATGCTCGGGGAGCTCCTCGTAGCGTAGGAACTCGAGCGTGTAGTCGCCCTGACCCTGCGTGATCGAGCGCAGGTCCGGCGCGTAGGTGAGCATCTCCGACATCGGCGCCTCGGCTTTGATCTCGGTCATCGCGCCCATCGGCTCCATGCCGAGCGGATGCCCGCGGCGACTGTTGAGGTCGCCGATCACGTCGCCCACGTGCGCGTCGGGGACGGAAAGCGTGACGAGCATGATCGGCTCCAGCAGCACCGGATCGGCGAGCGCAAGCGCCTGCTTCATCGCTTGCATGCCGGCGAGCTTGAACGCGATCTCGGATGAGTCGACCGAGTGGTGTGCGCCGTCGAACAGGCGTACGCGCACTCCCTTGACGGGATATCCGGCGAGCACGCCCGACTCCATCGCCTCCTGCACGCCCTTCGCCACGGCGGGGACGAACGAGCTGGGGATGACGCCTCCCTTGATGGCGTCCACGAACTCGAAGCCCGTCGGGTGCGCAGCGTCGCCGAGCGGCTGGATCTCGATGTGGCAGTCCCCGAACTGGCCGCGACCGCCCGACTGCTTCTTGTGGCGACCGTGGGCCGCAGCGGTGGCGCGAATCGTCTCCTGGTAGGGCACGCGCGGCGGCTTCAGCATCACCTCCACGCCAAAGCGCGAGCGCAGCCGGTCGACGATCACCTCCACGTGCACCTGGGAGAGCCCGGCGACGATCTGCTCGCCGGTCTGCTGATCGCGGTGCAGGTCGATCGTGGGATCCTCCTCCTGCAGACGGCGCAGCGAGGAGAGCACCTTGTCCTCGTCGCCGCGGCTCTTGGGCTCGACCGCGAAGGCCATCACCGGCGAGGGCAGCTTCAGCGCGGGCATGTCGATCGGCTCGTCGCGGGCGGCCAGCCAATCGCCGGCGCGCGTCTCCTTGAGCTTGGCCACCGCGCCGAGGTCCCCGGGGCCGAACTCCTGCACGTGCTCGGCATCCTTGCCGGAGAACGCCACGAGCTGGCCGATGCGCTCCTTGACGTGCGCGCGCGTGTTCAGCGCCTGGCTGTC
The DNA here is from genome assembly GCA_050696475.1 of Solirubrobacteraceae bacterium. GTDB lineage: Bacteria > Actinomycetota > Thermoleophilia > Solirubrobacterales > Solirubrobacteraceae > Palsa-744. The sequence continues at coordinate 14,246 of JBOGXX010000322.1, forward strand.
TGCGCGAAGCACGCCCTGGTAGATGCGCAGCAGGTTGATCCGTCCCGCGAACGGGTCGGCCCTGGTCTTGAACACGAACGCGAACAGCGGCTCGTCCTCGCTTGGCCTGAGCTCGACCTCGCCGACCGCCAGCGACCCATGCTTCACGGGCGATGGAAGGTCCTCGACGATCGCGTCCAGCAGGCGTGTGGTGCCGAGGTTGCGGGTGGCCACCCCGCAGACCACCGGGAAGATCCTGCCGTGGTTGGTGCCCTCCTTGAGCGCGCCCACGATCTCGGCGTGGGAGATCTCCTCACCCTCCAGGTAGCGCTCCATCAACGTGTCGGACACTTCGCACACCTCGTCCATCAGCTTCTCCCGGTACTCCTGCGCCCGCTCGACCGCGCTGTCGGGGATTGCGATCTCACTCCAGGCGCCGCGGTCCGCGGAGTCCTGGCGGTAGGCCTTCATATCGACCAGATCGATGACCCCCGAGATGTCGTGCTCGGAGCCGATCGGGATCTCGGTGGCCACCGCATGCGGTCCGAACGCGCGCTTGAGCTGCTCCAGCGTGCGGAAGAAATCGGCGCGCTCGCGGTCGAGCATGTTCACGAACAGCATGCGCGCGATGTCGAGCTCCGCCGCACGCGCCCAAAGCCGCGTCGTGGAGACCTCCACGCCCATCACCGCGTTGATCACGAACACCGCCGACTCACACACGCGCAATGCGCCCAGCGCGTCCGCCACGAAGCTGGGCTCGCCGGGCGTGTCCAGCAGGTTGATCTTGCGCTCCTGCCATTGCAACGACGAGAGCGCCGCCGAGATCGACATCTGACGAGCCTGCTCGTCGGGGTCGGAGTCCGAGACGGTCGTGCCCTCCGGAACCGACCCGAGCCGCTTGGTCACGCCCGCCTCGAACAGGAGCGCCTCATGCAGCGCCGTCTTCCCCGACCCTCGATGTCCCACGAGGGCCACGTTGCGAATCCGGTCCGCTGGCGAGTGCATGGGTATCTCCCTTCCGCTTGGTCCAGCCACGATACCGCCGCCGCGCGTCGTGGTCTAGGTGCTCTCGAGCCGCGGCCTCACCGCCGCGGCGATCAGCGCCACCTGGTCGATGTCCTCGATGTCGATCACCTGCAGGTAGCAGCGTGACGCTCCCGCGTCTCGGTAGGCCCTCAGCCGCTCCGCCACCTCGAGTGGCGTGCCGGCGGCCGCGTTCTCGCGCAGATCGCTGAGCTCGCGGCCGATGCGGCCTGCTCGACGCTCGAGCTCGGCCGAGGCCTCCGCGCAGCAGACGGTGATCGCGTGCGAGTACACCAGCTCGTGCGGATCGCGCCCGACCGCGCGGCACGCGTCGCGTACTCCCTCAAAGCGCGCCCGTGTGGTCTGCACGTCCGCGAACGGAACATTGAACTCAGCGGCGAAACGCGCGGCCAGAGCGGGCGTACGGCGCGTGCCCAGCCCGCCGATGATCACCGGCGGGTGCGGACGCTGGAAGGGCTTGGGCAGTGCCGGCCCGGTGGCGAGAGAGTAGTGGCGACCGGAGAACTCGAAGCTCTCGCCGGGGGTCGTTCCCCACAGCCCGGTGATGATCTGCAGCTGCTCCTCCAGACGCTCGAAGCGCTCGCGCGCCGGGGGGAACGGGATCCCGTAGGCGAGGTGCTCAGACTCGAACCAGCCCGTACCGAGCCCGAACTCGACGCGTCCCGCGCTCATCGCGTCGACCTGCGCCACCGCCACCGCCAGCGGACCGGGCAGCCGGAACGTTGCGGAGCTGACCATCGTGCCGAGCCGGATCGTGCTCGTCTCGCGCGCGATCGCGCCGAGCGTCACCCACGAGTCGCTCGGGCCGGGCAGCCCCCGGCCAGGTTTGATTCGCAGCAGATGGTCGGAGCGGAAGAACGCTCCGAAGCCGTGCGACTCGGCCGCCCGGGCCATCGCCAGCTGCTGCTCGTAGCTCGCACCTTCCTGGGGCTCGACGAAGATCCTCAGCTCCGTCGTGACGCCACCTGGGGAATGCATGAGTATCTCCTTTTGCCCGGGGCATCCACGATAACGCCGCTCAGCCACCGGCGCCGGGCCAGCTGAGCGACGCAGCGACCGAAGCTGCCGTGACCGGCGCCGCAGACGTCGATTCGGCAAACGCGCGGCCGCGTCTCCCAAAAAGGACGCCAGGTCAGTCCTCGAAGGACTCCTCCTGCATCCTCGAGCGCAACCGCAGCACCGCCTTCGTGTGCATCTGCGAGACGCGCGACTCCGTCACGCCGAGGACCTCGCCGATCTCGCGCAGGGTCAGGTTCTCGTAGTAGTACAGCGCGATCACGAGCTTCTCCCGCTCCGGCAGACGCGAGATCGACTCCGCGATCCGGTCCTTCAGGTCGCCGACGTCGAGCGCGTGCGCCGGGTCCGCCGCGCCCGGGTCCTCGAT
>JBOGXX010000323.1:0-13177 GCA_050696475.1 Solirubrobacteraceae bacterium
ACACGACGGCTGGGACAAGCTCAACCGCCGCGCCCGCTACCAAGCGCTCATGACGACTTGGCGACGCTTCAGCTGAATCGACGTACTCGGGACGTACATTGCGGGGACGGTTAGCACCGTCTAGCACCTGCCCGGCTGCCCGTTCGCCCCGATGCTGCCTGACGTTGCCGGACACTGGCGGACCGTCGAGCGCTCTGTCACGGCAGAGGTCGCGGGTTCGAGTCCCGTCGCTCCCGCTCAGTGCACATCCCCTTTCCAGCGGTTTCGAGGGGCTGGCTCTTGAAGAACGGCGCGAATGAGGGCTTGGGCTGCGGGGCTGGCGGTTTCGTGGTTGTGTTGGGCGAGGTCGCCGGGGACGTAGAGGTCGTGCAGGCGCTGTAGCTGGTCGAGGCAACGATCTAGGTGGCGATACGCCGTGGTGTCTGTGCGGCGTGATCGCTGCCAAGCCGTCTGATCTTGGTGTAGTGACGCTCGCTGAAGACGGTCCTGGTTTTCTTGCGCATCCCTGCCATCACCGCGATCGCTGGTCGGCGCAGCCCGCGCGCGGTCAATGTTCGCTCGTCGGCGTTCTCGAGCAAGCAGAAGAGCCGGAATTGCTCGCGGCCTGGTCCGCTGACGCGGATCTCGTAGTAGCCGCCCATATCGCCGTGCATCGCCTCCCACTTGCCGCCGCCCGAGAAGGCCGGAGGCGGTGCAGCTGCGACCGCATCGAGCACGCCAGAATCGTTCCCCGAACCTTCGCGGGGCAGCCGTCGAGGAAGTCGGCTCCCGGCACGGAGCCATCAGCGCTCGCATAGAAGACGATGTCCCAGGCCACCACGGCAGCCTACGAACCTTACGGCCGGTATCGCGGCGTGTCAGGCTCGAACCGCGTCGCGCTTGCGGGGCTTGCGGGTCGTCCTTCGTGTACGCGGGGTGATCTCGACGCTTGCGCCCAAGGCGTTGGCGATCGAGACGATGAGCGGCAACTCCGGTCGTGCCTGCTCGGCTGTGAACAGACGCCGGATACTGGCTGGGTTGCGACCCACGCGCCGCGCTAGCTCGGCCTTGGACATGCCCGCATCCAGGCGTAGCTGATCCAGCGAGCGGATGACAGCGTCGATCTGCTCGATCTCGTGTCGTGCGCGCTTGTACTCCGCGCGGGTCTCCTCGTCCGCGAGCCAGCCCTGGCGGCGCCTCGCGTAGTAGCTGGTGTCGAGCGGTTTGGGCATGATGTGTGGCTGAACGCAGTCGCAGCGAAACTGATGCGTGGCTACCAACCGTAGCCAAGTGTAACATGAGCGCTACACCCGATCCGCGGTCTTTCGGCACTGGTCGGGTGCGAACCCCGCTATCCGGGGCGGGCATTGTTTCGGACCGCGGTGAGGGTCAGTGCAGCGTATTTCATCGTGAACTTGCCTCCGGCCTGGTCGATTGCCGCGCCCAAACCAGACAGCAGTTCTCCGAGCTTGGCGGGAGGCATGAGGCTGAGGAGCTGGCGGTTGGCGGCGGGGTCGGTCTCGTTCTGCCAGGAGATCGAGAAGTCGTGGAGTACCTGTTGGGCCTGGTCGAGGTCGGGGAGCGGGCCGGGCGCGCGGGCGGCGAGCTCGGTGTTGATCGCCTCGCGGCGGGCGATGTACTCGGGGCGTGTGAGGTCGCCCAGCTCGTAGAGGTCGCGGGCGCGGCGCAGGCGCTGTTCGAGTGCCGCCCGCCGCTGGATGACCTCGGTGGTGTCTGCGGTGGCGGTGTCGGCGAGACGTCGCGGGATCTCCTCGCGGATCGCGGCGTGCGGCTTGAAGCCTGCGACGAACTCGACGAGCTGCGCCTCGACGAGGTCGGCGTGGACGAGGGGCTGGTCGCAGGAGTGGTCGGCGCGGCGGCTGGCGCAGTAGTAGCGGGCGTGGAGCTTGGGTCCGATGACGGTCCCCTGCATCTTTGCCTAGCAGCGCTCGCAGCGCGCGAGGCCGCGCAGGAGGTAGCGCTGGGAGGGCCGGCCGGGCTTCAGGTTCCGGGCGCGCTGGCGGCGCATCTCCTGCACCCGGTCAAAGAGCGCCTCGGGCACGATCGCCTCGTGCAGCCCCTTGATTGTCTTGCTCGTGTCCTGCCGCGCGGAGCCGTAGCCGCAGTACGCGGTGTTGCAGAGCGTCTCGCGCACCGTGTCGACGCCGAAGGCGCGTCCGCGGGCGGTGCGCTGGTCATTGACGTTCAGCCATGCGGCTAGCGTGCGATCGGTGTGCAGCCCGGTCGCGTACATCTCGAACATCCGCAGGACGAACGACGCCTTCTCGGGGTCGGGCGAGGCGATCTCCTCCTCGCCCTTGACGTATCCCGACGGGAGCGAGCGGGTGAGCTTGCCCTGGCGGGCCTTCTCGCGTAGCCCCATCTTCGTCCAGAACGACAGCGACTCATCGAAGATCTCGTGTACGGACTCCGAGAGAAACGCTGCTGGGTCGTCGGCGTCTACGCCGAGTGGCTGGGTGACGGAGATGACGTCGATCCCGAGCTCGGAGCGCAGCAGCTTCTTGAAGCGCTTGGCCTCGACCGTGTTCCTTGCGAAGCGGCTGGTGTGGAAGACGAGCACGACATCGAAGCGGCGCTCCATCGCGTCGCTGGTCAGGCGTTGGAAGTCGGGGCGCTTGTCGGCTTCGCGGCCAGTCTCGAAGTCCGGGTACTCCTCGACGAGCTGGTCTGAATCAGGACGACGACGAGGCCGCACGACACGAGCACGGTCAGCAGAAGCACTCACGAGCAGGACCCCAGGCATCGAAGCGGCAATGGGCATAGCGCTAGCGTCAAAGAGAACCTCCAAGGAATCACGGCATAGATAGTCGGGCGCGCGCGAGCACTCGAGATTCCGCACAGACAAGCCACGAACGGCCCCCACGGCTCGCCGATCGCCAACGACCGAACGGCAAACCGGCAACGGCCGGAACCAGGCGCATGAGGCGCGGTGCAGGCGGCGGCTGTAAGGCTGGGGCGTCACGGGGGCCGGACGGTGTAGCTCCACCGCCCGCGGAAGTCAAGTCCAGAGGCGCACGCAACGCGATAGATACAGACGACGGCAGGGGCCGGCGCCCATGGGCGATCGGGGGCGCTGGGGCCGACGCGCCATCTTCGCATTGGTCCAGTCACGAAACTCGACTCCCGGACCGATGTTGTCAGTGCGATGAGGCGAGTTCTTCTTGCGACCGGGATCACCGCACTGGTTTTGTGCTGCGCAAACGCCGCGCTCGCAGGCCAATTCTCGGCGCCAGTGCGCATCCCCGCTGCTGCGGGCGGGGAGTTCGCGATCAATTCCCACGGCGAAGTGGTCGCCGTGGAGGGGTCTGAAGATGGCGCACGCGTGTATTCGCTCGGCACCGGTTCGAGCTTCGAACACCTCTTGCCCCTCTCCGTAGCGGGCGGATACTCACTCGCTACCGGTAGTGAAGGCATCTCGTTCGGTAGCGACGGGAGCATTGCCCTCGGACTGAGCTACATCGATGGCACTGCACCCGCCGTAGAAGGGGAAGGGGACAGCGGGCACGGCTCTCCTGCGTGCTGTCGCCGTGCAGCGGTTGCCGCGTGGCAGCTCGGCGAACCACCTCCGGCCGTCCACACGCTAACGCCGAAACTGGACCCCGACGACGCCTACGAAAAAGAACCCGACCAGCCGGCGGTGCTGGTGCGTCGATCCGTAGTCACGGCGCTGTGGAGCGACGGCGGAGATCTCGAATTTCCCGAGGAGGGCACCACCACGCTTCGAGAGGCATTTGGGCCGGTCGGGAAGCCCCTGCACGTGAAGACACTTGCGGTAGTCCCCAACGGCATAAACCGCTATGTCTTGACGAAGACTGCCTCGAATCTGCCGCTGGCGGCATGGCTCGACGACAACGGTGAGCTGCACGTGGTGACCGGAACAGCGACGGGAGCGCTGAAGCGGTCGCACAGGGCGCAGTCTGTGCATGGCGGCGTAAATCCGAACCACGAATTCGCGTTCACTACCGATGGCGTCGGAGACATCATCTTCTGGTACGTGTTAGGCGGATCCGGCCACAGTGAGCTCTTCATGAGGACCAGCACGAACGGCGGCGCGTTCTCGCCTCCCCAGCTGATCGCGCGGATTCGAGGCGAAATATGGAAATCGAGCGTCCTCGCCGGGCCGCACCGATCGGTGCTCGCACGATGGGAATGGGAAGACCGACACGAAACCATGTACTTGCGAGCGGCATTCGGCCACATCGGAAGACCGCTGGTGCGGTCAGTGCCAATGCGGGTGACGGTATTCGGGGGCGAAGCGACCGGGTTCGTCGGCCGCGGGGAAGCATTCATCATCTACCGGCATGAACTTCCCGGCCACGCCCTCGGAGAAGACACTAACTTCCAGCTCAGGATCATCAGCGACCGGTCCGGGCACTCGTTCGACAGTCCGAAGCCGTTCATGCCCCAACTGAACACGTGCGGGATCGACACCGCAGCGGAACTGGTCTACCAAGGAGAAGCGGAAATAGCCACAAGCCCCAACGGCTACGCAATCCTCAACCTCGTGTGCGACGAAGGGGAAGAAGACCGGGTGCAGTACCTGGTGCGCTACACACCGTGACGTAGGCGCGCGTCCCGCAGTCCACGCTCGATCACGCAGCGGCCGACGCCCACCGCAGCAGCTAGCACTCGGTCCCGTACACCACTCCGCTATGAACCCACGACCCGCGGCGGTGCCGTACGGATCTCGATTCCCCAATGTGTAAAGGCCGGACCCGACCCCCGTCGCTCCCGTACTTCACGCCCGCCGTTTCCGCTGTCGGGGGCCGGCGGTCGCGTTGGAAGAAGGATAGGAATGGCCGCTTGGGCTGCACTGCAACGACGCGGTTCTTGGTCGAGCCAGACGTTCTCGAAGATCAGGGCGAGGAACTGGCGCTTGCTGGCGGGGTCGGGCTCTTTGGCCCAGAAGATCGTGAAGTCTTCGAGCACTTCTCGGGCTTGATCGAGGTCGGGGATCGGACCGGGCGTCCCCGCGCTGGCTTCGGACACGAGGCGTGCAGCGTCCCTCAGCCCCCTACTAGGTCGGTGGCGGTGAAGTCGCCGACCGCGGTGCCGAGCGCGAACGTCGCGAGCACGGTGAGCCAGTAAAGCTGCTCGCGTCGGGGGTTGATGATGCTGTGGATCGATAGCGTCCCCTCGCTGCGGCGCCAGTAGACGAAGATGCCCCCGAGAATCACGGCGTAGAAGCTGCTCGATAGCCAGCATGGCCAGCCGAGCCGACGCGGAAGACCGAGGTTCCGAACACGCTGATTGCCGCGACGACCGACCAGTACGGCGCCGTGCGGTAGCGGTCCTGCCACCCGAAGCTCGCCGAGGAACACCTCCGTGCAATCGGACGCGAAGTCGACTCGAGCGCAGCATCCGGGATCTTGCCGTCTGACTAGCGCCTGTCACAGATTTCCCGCGGCGGGGTTATAGCTGTCGTGGGCTTCGACCTAGCTGAGAGCAGTGATGGCGAGCTTCTGGAGGCTACGCGCTTTCAGCCGGACGCCTTCGCGGCCTTCTATGACCGGTATGAGACGGCGATCGTCGGCTACTTCATGCGCCGCACCGGCGACGCGGAGCTCGCATCCGATCTGACCGCCGAGGTGTTCGCTGCGGCGCTGGGCGCCGCGCACCGCTATCGGGCTCAATACCCAACGGCCGCTGGCTGGCTCTTCACGATCGCCCACAACACGCTCGCCAAGAGCCTTCGTCGCGGCCGCGTCGAGGCGAACGCTCGCCGCCGCGTGGGTATCTCCGAGGCACTCGCCTTCACAGGTGAGGATCTTGAAGTAGTTGAAGCGGTCGCGAGCAGTGACGGCTGGGTGCTGGAGCTGCTCGAGCGGCTGTCCGCCGAGCAGCGCGAGGCGGTACGGGCACGCATTCTCGACGAGCGTTCCTACCCGGACATCGCACGCGAACTCGAAACCTCCGAGCTCGTCGTGCGCAAGCGTGTCAGTCGAGGCCTGTCGAACCTCAGAGCAGAACTGGAGAAGCCCTCATGACGACCCTGTTGCCTACAGTCCGAGGCCAGCTCCTGGATGCCGCCGGGCGCCGGTCGCGCAGCCGCACCGCCCGGTTGCTCGCTCGCCTGCGCCCGGCGCGCCTGCCGCAACGGTGGGGTCGTGCGCCGTTGATCGCGATCGCTGTCGGCTTTTTGCTCGCCGGCGCTGCGTTCGGCGCCGGCCTGATCAAGCTCGGCTCGCCGGCCAAGCTGCCGTTTTCGGTGCTCAGCGGCGCGCGAGAAGGCTACGGCGCGCTCGTTCCGGGGACCGTGCGCCTCCTCCCAATCGCCGCGCCGGACCCTGCCGGCGGCCCCGACTGGGGAATGCGTGAGCTGTCCACGACTCGTGGCGAGGGCTGTTTGCAGCTCGGCCGCGTCGTCGACGGGAAACTCGGAGCACTCGGCCAAGACCATGCCTTCCACAATGACGGACGCTTCCACGAACTGCCCGTGAGTGGGGACGAGAACGCCTGCGCGGCCCTCGATGCAAAGGGTCGCCTGTTCACGAACGTGACCGCCGACGATCGCCCCGCAAGCGCCTGGATCGGTACCGGGCAGGCTCTCGGCGGTTGCGTTCCCCCTACGGCCAGCCCCGCCGAAAAGGATCTGCGACTCACCCCGCGGGAACGCAAGCAGGGCCTTCGCCCCGTCCCGATCTGCGGCCAAGACGACCTGCGCAACATCTACTACGGACTGCTCGGTCCGCAGGCAAAGAGCATCACCTACGTGCTCGGCGGCCAACGCCACACGCTGAACACGATCGGAGATCAGGGCGCCTACCTGTTCGTGACCCGCACCTCCGCCCACCAGCTGCTGAACTTCGCAAACGCCGGCACCGCCGGCGTCGTGCCCGTCGACGGGCCGATCAAGGAAATTCACTATCGCAACGGCACGACCTGCCACCTGACGAGCAAGAGCTGGATCGGTGGCGCATACGCATGCACACCCAGCATGGCGGTGCCGGTGGGGTACGTCGCTCCGCAGGCCCTGTCCTTCACCCACCCGCAGGTGCAGACACCCCTCGACGTCGAGCTGATCCGCACACACGACGGCCGCTACGAGCTGCACATGGCGATCCGCTCGCGCGTGGCGCTCACACGCGCCGAGACCGGTTACGACTTCATCTGGTCGGTACCCGGAGCGCTCCACGAAAACCACGGTACCTACAGGGCCGAATCCAACATCGCCGCCGGCCAGATTGTGAGCACCAGCACCTGCCCCCTGCCACCCGGCCGCATCCACGGCACGGTGAGCCTCTACGAGCCCGACGAAACATTCAAAAGCAAGAGCGAAGTCGTCTACGCATACAAATACGAAAAAGTCGGCGTGCTCGTAGCGAGCTTCTCGGCGCGCGTCCCAGGAACCCCCACCAGGGCCAAGCCCGAAAGCAAGCACCGATCCTCGCCCTTCACCTCATGCAGCGTTCGGGCGCCAAGACCTCGCGGCTGAGGTGGCGGACCGGTCGGGCATCCTCCTTGCTCCTCGGGCGACGCCTGGAGGCAGCGGCGTCATCCGGTGCCGCTCGCGTCAGTGGCGACTACGTCTCCGCCGTAGCCTCGTACTCAGCAGCGCTCACGTGCTCGCTCCAGCTGACCGCGCTTCCCTGATCGTCGACCTGCTGCATCGCCAGGTGGGTCATCAAGCGGTTCGGCGCTGCGCCGTGCCAGTGGCGCTCGCCCGGCTCGAAGAACACGCGATCCCCGGGCCGGATGACCTCGATCGGGCCGCCGTCGCGCTGACAGCGACCGACGCCGTCGGTCACGTAGATCGTCTGGCCGTTCGGGTGTGTGTGCCACGCGGTGCGCGCCCCCGGTGTGAAGTGCACGCTGCTCGCCGCCAGGCGGGACGGCCCCGATGGTGCGGCGAGGGCGTCGACGAAGACAGCGCCCGTGAACCAGTCGCTCGGTCCGGGCGCTGTCTCGACGGAGTTCCTGGTGATCTGCATTTCGCTCTCGTTTCGAGCCGTGGATCGACATGGTCGAGTGCAAGCTCGAGCAGGTGCTGGAGAGCACGCCACTGCTCGCGCTGGCGGCTCCCGGGGACGTCGCGTTTGCGCTCGTCGCCCTGTACTTCGGCCTCGACATGCTCAGCCACCTCCGAGGCGATCGCACGCGGGTGGAGTCGCTGCTCGACCTCGCCACGCGCCTGGCGACGCTCGCAGACGCCTTTCTGCCTTCTCGAGCTGAGGTGCGGCCATGAGCGCCAACGCATCGGTCGATCTGGTGACGGGCGCATTCAGCTACTCCGGTAGTCGCATCGCCGGCCGTCTGCTCGATGCGGGGCGCCCCGTGAGGACGCTCACCTTTCATCTGGATCGTCCGCACGCGCTGCGAGAGAGCGTCGCAATCTGCCCGTATCGGTTCGACGATCCCGTCGCGCTGGCTCGCAGTCTCGAGGGCGTGGAAACTCTCTACAACACGTTCTGGGACGGCGCGTGCGCTCGGCCTGATCCTGCGTGACGTCGTGCTCACTGCGGCGGAGATCAAGGGTCTGATGGCCGGCCTGCTCGTGTCACGCGATCCGCCGCTCGGCCAGATCGCGTTCAGCCGCTGGCTCGACGAACACCGCTCGTCGGTGGGGCGCTCCTACGCCAACGAGCTGTCTCGTCACTTCGCCGCCGGCATCGCGGCGTAGCCCTGCCCGTCGCCCAGCTTCTCGGCACCCGCTGCGACCGCGTCCGATCCGGCTCCCACCAGGCGGATCGGGCCTACGATGGGGCAGGCGCTCGTCATGGCGCCGCGTCTCCTCGATGAAAGCTCTCCATCGCCGCCCCCCCGTCGCTCTGCTGCTGTCGGCAGTGATAGCCGTTGGAACCGTCGCTGCCATCGCGGCCTCCGACAAGCCGCCCGCGCTCTGGCACGCGCTCGGACAGCTGCAGCCGGTCTGGCTGGCGGGCGCGCTCGCAGCCGAGCTCGCAGCCTACTTTGGCTACGTGCTCGCCTACCGCTCGGCGATCCGCGAGCCGGGGCTTCCCCGCCTGTCCTTCATGCTGACCGTCCGGCTTGTAGTCGCCGGTTTCGGGCCGTTCGTCCCGATGGGAGGCTTCGCCTTCGATCGGCGCGCGCTCAGAGCCGCGAACTACAGCCCGCGGCGAGCAAGGGTCCAGGTCTTGGGGCTGGGCGTGATCGAGTACCTGATGCTCGCTCCCGCCGCCTGGATCTGCGCGCTGATCCTGGTGCTCGCGTCCGCGCATGCCTCGCCGCTGCTGACGCTTCCTTGGATCATCGCTGTGCCCCCGGGGTTCGCGCTCGCGTGGTGGGCGACCAAACCGCCGGTCCTCGAGCGCTTCCAGCACGCTGAGGACTCCGTTCGCAGGTGGATCGGGGACGTGCTCGCCGGCGTCGGGGTTCTGCGGGGCGTCGTGCTGCGCCCGCTCGAGCGGCCGGGGGCGCTGCTCGGGATGGCGGTCTACTGGGCTGCCGAGATCGCGTGCCTCGGCTTCGCGTTGCGCTGTTTCGGGGTGGATATCTCGATCCACGCCTTGGTGGTCGCCTACGCCACCGGCTACGTCGCGAGCCGGCGCTCGCTGCCGCTCGGCGGCGCCGGCATCACCGAGGCCCTGCTCACCGTGTCGCTGATCGCCGTTGACGTGAACGCAGCGGACGCGCTGTTCGCGGTGATCGCCTACCGGCTCGTGAACTTCCTCGTGCCGACGCTGCCCGGACTGGTCGCGCACTCCTCATTGCAGTCACTGCTCGAGGGACCGCCAAGCTGAGCGTTCAGGCCGCACCCAGCCCGTGAGCCACCGCGTAGTTGATGGCCGCGGCGCGATCGCGCGCGTCGATCTTCGCGAACAGGTGGTTCACGTGGCTCTTCACGGTCGTCTCTGAGATGAACAGGCGCTCTGCGATCTCACGGTTGTTGAAGCCGGCTGCGATCAGCCCCAGGACCTCGCCCTCGCGCGCGGTCAGTCCGTCGGGCAGCTCCGTGCGCACCGGTGCGTCCGGCGGCGCCGCCGCCGCCAGCAGCAGCGCCTGGAGCGGCGCCGCCAGCGTCATGTGACCGGCCGCCGCCTGATGCAGCGCGCGTGAGATCTCCTCACGTCCGGCGTCCTTCGTGAGAACGCCGCGCGCCCCCGCCCGCAGAGCCTCCAGCGCGTCACCGTCCTCCGCGTAGGTGGTGAGGATCAGGACGGCCGTGGCTGGGTGCTCGGCGAGGATCCGTCGCGTGGCGCCGACGCCGTCGAGCTCCGGCATGTGCAGATCCATCAACACCACGTCCGGGCGGCGCCGAGCCACGAGATCCAGCGCCTGCACGCCGTTGGCTGCCGTGCCCACGACGCTCACCTCCTCGAGCAGGTCGAGAATCGTAGCGAGCCCCTCGCGCACGATCTTCTGGTCATCGACGACCAGCACGCGCAGAGGCGAGCTCACGCCGGTACCTCTGCGCGCACGCTCCAGCCCCTGCCCGAAGGTCCCGCCACGAGCTGCCCACCGGCGAGCTCCAGACGCTCGCGCATACCCGTCAGTCCGTAGCCTCCGGTCCGGCCGCCGGCTGCGCTTTGAGCGCGCCGTGGCTCGCCGTTGGTGACGGTCACGCTCGTGCTGTGCTCCTCGAAGCGCAGACGCACTCGCACACCCGAGCCGGGGGCGTGGCGGCGCGCATTCGTCAGCCCCTCCTGGACGGCTCGCATCAGCGCGAGCGCCGCCTCCGGCGGGAGCTCTCGCCCGCTCCCTTCCACGATCAGCTCGCCACGGGCGCCCTGTTCGCGGTGTGCATCGAGCAACCCGGCCAGGCTCTCCGGCAACGGCGGCGCGTCGCTGCGCAGGGCGGCGACCGCGCGCCGCGCCTCCTCCAGTCCCTCCCGCGCGGTCCCCTGACACACGCGGATCCGCTCCAGCGCCCCGTCCACGTCGCCGCGCTCGCCCAGCAGCAGCTCTGCCGCTTCCAGCTGCACGGTCAGGCCGCCGAGCGCGTGGGCGAGCACGTCGTGGATCTCGCGAGCGAGCCGCGTGCGCTCATCGAGCGCAGCGGCACGACGGCTCTCGGACTCCGTTCGCAGCGTCTGCGCGACGAGCGCTTGCGCCGCGCGTCCCTGCGCGACGTACTGGCGGCGGGTGAGCCCGAGGAGCCCCGCCCCGACGAGGATCGCGGGGTAGCCGAGCGCTGCGCTCGATCCGAGGTCCGCCCACAGCACGCCCACCTCCAGAGCAACGAACCCGAGCGTGAACGTGCCCAGCGCGTCCAGCACGGCGCCGTCGGCGGCCGCGACCGAAACCGCCACCGCCGGGAGCACGAGCGCCGCATCGCCGTGCTGGAGCGCCGCTAGCAGACCGCCGGCGAACGCCATCAGCGCGAGTGCAGCCGCCTGCCCGGAGCGGCGTGACTGGAGCCTGAGGGCCCACGCGAGCGTCGCCAGGTTGGCGAGCACCGCGAGCACGACCAAAAGCCAGTCGGGGCCGGCGTGATGCTCGCTGACAGCGACCTCGAAGTCGATCAGCCCGAGGCCGAGCAGTCGACCAACCAGCAAGGTCCCGCTCGATGCCCCCGCGACGCGCAGGTGGAGGCCAGGGTGGAGGGGCGCGCGTTGATCCACCCGTAGATCGTCCCACGCGTCGACGACGCGGGCCCTCCGCGCTGCGAGCGTGTGTTCCACCAACCGAACCACGAAAAAGGAGCCAGCAAATGCCCACCAGCGCCCTCATCCTCAGTGCCGTGATCCTCGCCGCAGTGCTCGTCTCCGATCTGGGCCGTCGCGCCGTCACCCACAGCCGCCTGCGCCGCCCGCTGCTGATCGCCGGCATCGCAGGATCGATGTACCTGAGCGCCTTCGCCACCAACGGCGATGGTCTCGCGATCGAGCTCGCAGGCGCGGGGGTGGGCGCGGTGCTCGGTCTGCTCGCCGGAAGCCTGATGCGGGTCGAGCACGACCACGACGGTCAGGCCTTCACGCGCGCCGGCGCCAGCTATGCGCTGATCTGGATCGCCGTCATCGGCACGCGGCTCGTCTTCATCTACGGATCCGAACACCTGTTCTCCGCAAGCCTGGGCGGCTGGATGAGCGCCCACCACGTCACCACGGCCGCGCTGACCGACAGCCTGGTCCTGATGGCGCTCGCAATGGCCGTCGCTCGCACGCTCAGCCTGATCTCCCGCGCCCGCCTCGGCCGCAACGGCGGTCTCGTCAACGCCACGCTCGCACAACCAAAGATGTGAACCCAGCCGGTTGCGTCTGATACGTAGTCTTGACGGAGCGGGCCAATCGCGGTTAGGTTGGTCCGCTCAGCGCTCGTGGGGGACGCGCAGGTGGATGCTCGCGCGTCCTTCGGGTTTTCGGGCGACACACAAAACACGGGAAAGAGGGACACATGGGGAAGAGGAATCGCATCGTCGGGCTGCTCGCGGTGGCGATAGCAGTGTTCGTGCCGGCGGCATCGGCCGCGGCGGCGCCGCAGTACGTGGCGCTGGGGGACTCGTACTCCTCCGGTGTGGGGACCCGCGACTTCTATTCGGAATCTGGGGAATGCGATCGCAGCCCGAACGCCTACGGGCCGAAGATCGCGGCGGCGAAGGGCTACACGCTCAGCTTTCAGGCGTGCAGCGGCGCCAAGACCACGGAAGTCAACGAAAAACAGCTCGGCACCCTGAGCAGCACGACGAGTCTCGTCACGATCACGATCGGCGGCAACGACGCCGGCTTCAGCAACGTGATGCTCAACTGTGCGCTGTACTACTTCACCTGTGGCAGCGCCATCAGCAAGGCGGAGGAATTCGCCAAGAACAAGCTGCCAGGGCTGCTGGAAACGACCTACAAAGACATCCGGGCGAAGGCGACGAGCGCCCAGGTGATCGTGCTCGGCTATCCGAAGCTGTTCACCAAGGAAGGCAAGACCTGCAACGTCAACTTCCTCACCTCCGGCAACGAGAAGAAAATCAACGAAGCGGCGGAAAAACTCGACGCCGTGGTGAAGGGTCGCGCGGAAGCGATGAAATTCACCTTCGTCAACCCGACGAGCGCGTTTGAATCACACGCGGTGTGTGCTTCCGAAGAATGGCTGAACGGTCAGTCCGACCCGCTGTCGGAAAGCTATCACCCGAACGTCAAAGGCCAGGAAGAGTTCACCAAGCTGGTCGAGGCGGCCATCTAGCCCTGAGCGTGCATTAACGATCCGCGCCTCCGGCTGGCGGAGGCGCGGAAACGTCCGGTGGTTCGGGGATTCTTGGGGTGTCGAAGTCCTGAAACCCTGAGCC
>JBOGXX010000324.1:0-5607 GCA_050696475.1 Solirubrobacteraceae bacterium
ACCCTGGGGACGCGAGCGACGTGCTCGAGGTGCCCTCCGGGGCGCGGCGAGGCACGCTTGAGCCGCCGGCTGGTGGCGGTGGTGGTAGTGGTGAGCCCACGGTCCTGCCGCTCGAGGTCGCCGCGCAGCTGCGGCCCGAGCTCCTAGAGGCCCACCTTGGCGCGGCGGTGCAGGCCCGCAACCCGTTCATCGCCCGCAACGACGCCGACTGGAGCGACGGTTGGCTCGTCCACGTGCCCCGCAACACCCATGTCGTGGAGCCGATCGTGCTCAGCACGCTGCACCAATCCTCGACCGCCCTGCATCACCGCGTGCTCGTTGTCCTCGAGGAGGGCGCGGAGGCGGAAGTCTGGGCGCAGCAGCTCTCTGCCGATGAAGACGGCGATGGCCTGGCCAACGGCGTCACCGAGCTGTTCATCGGCAATGGCGCGCGTCTGCGCTTCCTCGACGTGCAGAGCCTCAGCGAGCGCACCTGGTTGTTCGGCACCGGACGCGCGCTCGTGCAGCGTGACGGGCGTCTGGAGTGGACGGCGCTCGGGTTTGGCTCGGCCAACGGCAAGGTGTTCCTGGAGACGAACCTCGCGGGCCCGGGCGCGCGTGCCGAGGTCACCGGAGCCTATGCGACGCACGGACGCCAGCACGTGGATTTCGACACGCTGCAGGAGCACGCGGCGCCGAACACCACCTCAGACCTCGCCTTCCGTGGCATTCTCGCCGGGCGCTCGAGCACGGTCTGGCGCGGCATGATCAAGGTAGACCCCGGTGCCCAGCGCACCGACGCCTTTCAAGAGTCCCGTAACCTGCTGCTCTCCAAGCGCGCCCACGCCGACGCGATCCCCGGTCTCGAGATCCTCGCAGATGACGTTCGCTGCACTCATGCCGCGGCGATCGCCCAGATCGACCCTGACCAGCTCTTCTACCTGCGCTCGCATGGCCTGCCCGATGAGGACGCCAGGCGTCTGGTGATCGAGGGGTTCCTGCAGGCGCTGCTCGAGCGCTTTGGCGATGGCGCGATGCGCGATGCGGTCGCAAGCGCGCTCGCAAGACGCATCGAGCTGGTGCTCACACCGGCGTAACAGCGCTCTGCAGAGCGTCGCAAGCTGCCCGGCGCCTCGCGCACGGCGGAGAAGGTCAGAGCCTGTGCGTTGGCCCAGGACCCGACCTCTCGGCCGATGCCAGCTCCTCCAGCGAACGTCGCTCCGCAGACCGGCCGAGCGCGTGCCGACGATACCAACGCCGGCCGTGCGCTTTCTGGTAGACCCACATCGCAGCGGGGACGGCACCACGCCGGTGCAGCCAGACGCCACCGCCGGCCGCGAGCGTCGGCGTGGTGCGCCCCGGATGCACATCGGCGATGACGAAGCCCGGCCCGTCGTCGTTGCCAAGCCCGGCAAGGACGGCGCCGTGGTCATCGACGATGCACGCACCGCCCTGATAGTGACCGCGGTAGGTGGCACCCGGAATCAGCGGCAGCCCGCACCGCACCGAGCCACAGTGGGCCGCGTGCGCGACCGGCGCCCCAACGGCCCGCGCCATGGCCGGCACGATCGACGCCGCCGCGCGGGCATTCGCCGCCTCCAGATGACCGGTCAACACCGCCGGCGGCCACGGCGGGATCGACCACCACGCCGAGCCACCCACGATCAGATCCACGCGGCCGCGCAGCCGCCGGACCGTCTCAGTGCGCATGAACTCCCAACACACCGCCGCGCCAGCCGCCATGCCATCGACATCGATCATCCCATCGTCATCGCCGCCAACGTAGAAGCAGTTCTCCCACATCGTCGGGATGTCCTTGTCGTGTCGGCCGAGAACACGGCCGTCCGGGGCGAGGAGAAACCACGCATTGCGGTTGTGACCGTCCTCGTCGCGGCAGATGAAGGACCCGCCGACGACCGCGCCATGGCGAGCGGCGAGCTCCCGCAGCAGTTCGGTGCCGGCGCCGTCCGGCGGCAGCGCCGCGTCGGCGATCGCCGGGAGGAACCCCATCCCGGTGGTGAAGAACTCAGGCAGGATGATCCACTCCGCTCCGGCGGCGCCGGCCTCATCGCCCAGCGCGCGACAACGACGCAGGTTCTCAGCCACATCTCCGAGGGCGGGCTCAAGCTGAACGGCGGCGATCCTGATGGCGCGCTCCTACCGACTAGGACTGGCTTGACAGGATTGTAGGCGAGCGAGAGTCCGGCGGGACCCGGCTGCCTCGGCGGAGTCCGCATCTCAGCCTGACGCGTAGCGGTAAGAACGCGCTCGTCGATGACGCTGGGAAACCAGAGCCGCATATAGTGCGCTGGAGGACGAGACGCGGCCCGGTGGGTGGATCTCCGGTGGGCGGATCCCTGTTCTCGCCGCGAGCGACGCGTCTTCCCCGCCTTCTGCGGACACGAGAAAGGAGTGCAGGATGAGGATCGATTTTCGCGGAGTATTCCCACACGCCCTCCGGGCCATGGGCGGCCTGGAGCAGGCTGTGCAGGAGAGCTCGCTGGAGCCCGAGCTGCTCGAGCTCGTGCGGATGCGCGCCTCGCAGCTCAACGGCTGCGCGTACTGCATGGACATGCACTCCAAGGACGCCCGTGCGCGGGGCGAGTCCGAGCAGCGGCTGTATGTGCTCAGTGCTTGGCGCGAGGCACCCTTCTACAACCCCCGCGAGCGCGCCGCGCTGGGCTGGTGCGAGGCGTTGACACTGCTGTCCGAGCGCGGCGCACCGGACGACGTGTTCGAGGAGCTGGCACGGGAGTTCGATGAGCAGGAGATCGTCGCGCTGACGCTCGTGGTCGTGGCGATCAACGGCTGGAACAGGTTCGCGGTGGGTCTTAGCTCGCCGGTGGGCGACTACGTTTCCCCCCACGGCGCCGGGCAGCCGGCGGTGCCGGCCCCAGACGGGCAGTGACCGTAGCGGAGCTTCGCCGCTAACGGCCGCTGGACGAGCTTTTTGGCAGCCCGCGTCGCAGAACCTCCGCGAGCACGACCGCGTCGTTGTGCTCGCTGTCGTTGGCGGAGTAGACGAGCGTGAGCGTGCCCTGGCGTGCCCTGCGTCGAAGCTCGCTGATTCGCGAACGGTGCTCGCGAAGCTCGTGGATGTAGCGCCGTCGGAACTCCTGGAAGCGGCTCGGATCGTGCCCGAACCACTGTCTGAGCTCCGTGCTCGGCGGCAGCTCCCGCTCCCACTGATCGAGCTTGGCTCGCTCACGCGAGACCCCACGCGGCCACAGCCTGTCGACCAGGACGCGATAGCCGTCCGAGGCGACCGCGGGCTCGTATGCGCGCTTCAGGCGAACATCCATCAGAGCGCCACCTTCATCTGCTCCGCTGCACTTGCCTGTCGCGTGGCAGGCTTGGTGGCGAGACGAGGAAGGATCAGCAGCGGGCAGCGCGCGCTGAGAGTGAGGTGCGCGGAGGTGCTGCCGAGCATGAGCTGCCGTGCGGGCCCGTGGCGGCGTGAGCCGAGGAGCAGCAGATCGACCTCCTCGCCAAAGGCCGTGAGCTCCTCGACGGGAGATCCGTACACGACCAGGCCTTGCACCCCGTCGAGTTCGCTCAGGCGAGTACGGGCTTCGTCCATGAGCGTGTCGATCCGTGTGTTCAGGTACCTCGTCGGAGGACTGGCGTAGGCGGCGCCCAGCGCCGGGACGACGCTCAGCGCACGGATCTTCGCGTCGCCCTCAGCGGCCAGGGTGCGTGCCATGGCCAGTGCGACGTCGCTCTCAGGTGAGGCGTCATAGCCGACTCCGATGAGCGCGATCGGCGCTGAGCCCTGTGCATATCCGAGCGGCGCGACTGCAACCGGGCATGGGGCGCCGTCGAGGCAGGCACGCGTGTCATCGCCCAGCAGCACGCGACCGGCGAAGCGATGACGGCACCTACCCACGACCAGCAGATCCGCGGCGTTTTGCTCAGCGGCGCGGTGCAGCCCGGCACCAACCGACGGCGCGGCAACGCTCACCGACCTGGCCTCCGGCCCGACCGCTGCGCGCTCGCCCTCCAGCAGCCACCGGGCTTGATCCCGCGCGGAGGCGTCAAAGTCGTGGACGAGGATGCCGCTCGTCTGCTCGTGGACATGGACGATGGTTAGGCGGCCTGGGAAGTCCACGAGGCGGCGGGCGAGGGCAACGGCATCGTGACCGCCGTTCCTGCCGTCAACACCGACCAGCACGTTCAGCATCGCGGGCTCCTTTCTGTCTTGAGGCGGAGCCACGCGCGGACGGGGTAACCGGAACGTGAGCCAGTCCGATCGCGTGACACTGGTGTTCTAGCGTCGGGCGGGTCGCCGTTCTTACCCGGCAAGCCGGTCTCAGCGGCGCGTGTGCGCGCTGACGCCGGGAGCGGGGCGCGCACACCTAGCGAGCGCACGGAGGGCGTCCCGGACGGTCCTCGATGAGGCAGTGTCATGGCCAGCGGTGCTCGACGCTGAGCCGCAGGGCCCGCTCGCGGACCGCGACAGGCAGCGTCCGCTGCTCGAGCGTGGGCCACTGGGGCCGCAGCGTGCGCACGAGCGCGTCGCTCAGGCGGCGATGCAGATCGAGCTGGCCGGGCAGCAGCGCCGCGAGCTCACCGAGCGCGGTCTGCTTCCAGGGGATCTCGAGCAGCTCGTGTACCTGGCGGCTGAGTCGCGCCAGCGTCGGTGGGCGTTCGATCACGATCAGCGCCTCACACCATGCCGCGCCTACGATCTGCCGTTGAGCGAGGCCGGCCAGCTTTCCGTTGGGTCCCTGCACGCTCCAAGCACCCGGACACCACTCCCCGGGAGCTTCCCCCAGGAAGCCGGCGACTCCGAGATCGCCGAGCGCGCTGATTATCGTGTCAGCGAGCAGCTGGTAACGGGCCGTGGATTGCCCCAGGCGCGCGTCTGGCTGCGCCCAGCCGAGGCACAGGCAGCCCGCGTCCAGCGTCGCCGCCCGCCCGCCTGCCAGGCGCCTCACGACGGTCACGCCGGCGTCGAGCGCCATCGCGCCCAGCTGGGTGGAGCGGCTGTCATTGATGTCCAGGCGCCCCAGCGAGAGCACCGGCCGCAGCGGGTGCCAGAGCATCAGCGAGCCGGCTCCTGTCTGTGCAGCGCGCTCGAGCAGCGCATGGGCGACGCCTACATCGAGCAGCGGGTCGGGCTCGGCGCTGGTGTATAGCTCCATCGGTGGGACTGTCTCCTAGGGGCGAGGGCGCTCAAGTGCCGGTCATGCCCGCTGCTTGGCAGACCCATCCATCGGGCAGCTCTGCAGCGTCTAGAAAAGCCCGTAGCTGCACGCTCGCCGACGGTGTCAGCGCGCTGTCTGCATGAGCGTAGAAGATCGGCTCCTCCTTGGCGTTGTGTCGGTCGAGCTGCGAGAGCAGCTCACGACTCCTGTCGAGCACCGACGCGCGGGGGTTGTTGTGGTGTAGCTGCTCTTCCAGCACATCGAGCGTCCTCCATATCTCCCCGTGCTCGCGCAGCATCACGCCGATCGGGATCGCGAGCCCCTCCCGCATCGAGGGAAACAGGAACTGCTCCTCGAGGTAGATGTGGCGGCGCAGCGCCTGCATCGCGCCGGTCAATGACTCGATCGCCCCCGCACCCTGCGCCTGCCCTGCGCTGAACGCTTCGATCCCCGCGTCAATCTCGTGATGCTCACGCTCCAA
>JBOGXX010000325.1:0-1732 GCA_050696475.1 Solirubrobacteraceae bacterium
TGGTTGCGGATGTTGCGCACCGACATCCCCACCTCGGCGGCGAGCTGCTCGACCGTCAGGTCGTATGCAGAGCTCACGGCCTGTGGGCCCGCGGGTCCCATGGCGTCACGAGCGGGCTTCGCGGCCCTCGCTGCGGCGGCGGTTGACATCGTCATTCAAGGATACTACGTTTGATGTGACCTTGTTTGAGGTAGCATAACTACACGTCATGGTTGCCGGCGCCCCCCGACCCGACCCTAGCCGACACCGCGGTGAGCGCCGTGGCTGAACGCGGAGCGCTCCCGCGCGTGTCCGCCGGCCGGCGCCGGGTGCTGAGGCTCGTCGGCTCGTTCACCTCGCCGCTGCTGCCCGACGACTACCTCGAGCTGGCCAACCCGCTGTGGTCCACGCGCGAGCTGCGCGGACGGGTCGAGCGTGTCGAGCGCGAGACGTCGAACGCGGTGACGGTGCTGATCAAGCCGGGCTGGGAATGGCCGGGCCACCTGCCCGGGCAGTATCTGCGCCTGGGGATCGAGGTCGACGGGGTGCACCACTGGCGCGCCTACTCGCTGACCTCCGACCCCCGCCGCCGCGACGGCTGCATCGCGATCACACCGAAGCTGGTCGAGGGCGGCAAGGTCTCGCCGTTCCTGTTCTCGCGCGTGCGCCCGGGCGCGATCGTGCGCCTCGGTGGCGTGGAAGGGACGTTCGTGCTGGCCGATCCGCCGCCGGAGCGCCTGCTGTTCGTGAGCGCGGGGAGCGGTGTCACCCCGGTGATGAGCATGCTGCGCGCGCTCGCCGGGAGCGGGCAGTTGCGCGACGTGGTCCACATCCACAGTGCCCGCACGGCGGAGCAGGTGATCTTCTCGCGCGAGCTGCACCAGCTCCACGCCCGCGAGCCCGGCTACCGCCTGCACGAGCAGCTGACCGGCGAGCGTGGGCGCGTCACGCCGGGCGCCCTCGCGGAGCTGTGCGCGGACTGGCGCGAGCGCGACACGTTCCTGTGTGGCCCGTCGGGCCTGCTGGAGGCGATGCGCGACCGTTGGGCGCACGACGGCGATCCCGAGCGCCTGCATGTCGAGCACTTTCAGGCGGACGAGCACCTGCTGGACGAGCTTGCACCCGAGCAGCGCGGCGCGGGCGGCACGATCCGCCTGTGCTCTAGCGGCGTGGAGGTGCAGAGCGACGGACGCCGGTCGATCCTCGCCTGCGGCGAGGCCGCCGGCGCCGAGCTGCCGTTCGGGTGTCGGATGGGCATCTGCCACAGCTGCGTCGGGCGCCTGCGCGCGGGGCGCGTGCGCGACCTGCGGACCGGCCGCGTCCACGGTCAGCCTGGAGAGATGCTGCAGACCTGCGTCAACGCGCCCGAAGGCGTCGTCGAAATCGATCTCTAGACCTCCACGAGCAAAGGAACCCCAGCTATGTCGGCAACCCGCACCGCCGCCGTGCCGCCGCTCTCGAGCCGGCCGGAGCCCGAGAGTCCGCTGGCGCGCCTGACAGCGGAGCAGATCGAGCAGCTCGGACGCGAGTTCGACGCGATCCACGACGAGGTCTACGCCGACTTGGGCGAGCGCGACGCGCGCTACATCCGAGCGACGATCAAGCTGCACCGCCAGCTCGTGCTGGCGGCGCGCGCGCTGCTGCTCGGCGCGCGCTACGAGCCTCTGTGGCTGGCGGGGACCGCTTCACTGTCGCTGGCGAAGATCCTGGAGAACATGGAGATCGGTCACAACGTGATGCACGGGCAGTGGGA
>JBOGXX010000326.1:0-17712 GCA_050696475.1 Solirubrobacteraceae bacterium
GTCGGGCAGCCACCATTTCGCGACTCGAGGTCGCAGGTGCTCGTTTAGCTCTTCTTCGGTAACGGGTTCGCGGGCGACCACGCAGGCCATCGGGCGCTCGTCCCATTTCGGGTCGGGCATCGCGATAACGGCGGCCTCGGCCACCTTTGGATGCGCCATCAGCTCGTTCTCGAGCTCGACCGAGGAGATCCACTCGCCGCCGGACTTGATCACGTCCTTTGAGCGATCTGTGATCTGCACGTTGCCGCGCTCGTCGACGGAGGCGATGTCGCCGGTTCGCAGCCAGCCGGTCGCGAACTTCTCGTCTTCGGAGCTGTCGGCGAAGTAGCGCGAGGCGACCCACGGACCCCGGACTTCGATCTCGCCCGTGGAGGACCCGTCCCACGGCACCTCGCCGCCGTCGTCGTCGGCCAGGCGCAGCTCGACCCACGGCAGCGGCCGTCCCTGGATGGCGCGCTCGTCCCAATAGGCGTCGTCGTGCTCGCGCTCGCGCGGACGCGAGTAGGTGGCCACCGGACTGGTCTCGGTCATGCCCCACGCCTGGAAGATGCGCACGTCGTGGCGCTCCTCGAAGTCCTTCATCAGCTGGCGCGGTACCGCCGAGCCCCCGCATGCGGCGTTGGACAGCGAGGAGAGGTCCAACTCCGGATGCTCGTCGGCGTAAGCGAGCAGGCCCTGGAAGATCGTCGGCACACAGCCCATCAACGTCGGACGCTCAGCGGCGATCAGACCGGCCAGCGGCTCGGGCTGGAGATGACGATCGGGCAGGATCAGATCGGCGCCGGCCAACGCGGCGCCGTAGGGCAGCCCCCAAGCGTTCACGTGGAACATGGGCACGACCGCCAGAATCCTGTCGGAGCGGGAGATCGCGGTGCCGTCCCTGGCCAGGGCGACTGTGGAGTGAAGGCTGATCGAGCGATGCGAATAGAGCACGCCCTTCGGGTTGCCGGTCGTGCCACTCGTGTAGCAGAGGGCGGCCGCCTGGCGCTCGTCGAGCTCGGGGTAGTCGAACGGCCCCTCGCCCGCCTGATCGAGCAGGTCCTCGTAGCGAAGAGCGTTCGGCAGCGCGCCCAGCTCGCCGTCACCCATCACCACGTAGTGCTCGACCGTCCGGAAGCTCGGCGCGAGCTTCTCGAGCGTCGGCACGAGCGAGTCGTCAACGAAGATGACCCTGTCCTCGGCGTGATTGACGATGTAGGTGATCTGCTCTTCGAACAGGCGGATGTTGAGCGTGTGCAGCACCGCTCCGATGCATGGAACCGCGAAGTACAGCTCGAAGTGCCGCTGGTTGTTCCACGCGAACGTGGCCACGCGCTCGCCCTGCGAGACCCCGAGCTTCTGCAGCACACGAGCGAGGTCGTCGATGCGCCGAGCGATATCGGCGTGGCTGGCGCGGCTCACGTTCGAGCCGTCTCCGCCCAGCGTGACCACCTCCGCGCCATGGTTGCCGGCGCCCAATCTCCGCCTGATGTGGTTGAGCGTCAGCGGAAAGTCGTTCTGCATCAGTCCCTCGAGCACCGGCGTCATCCTCTCTTGATCTTCTCCCGCGGAGCCAGCTCCAAGAGCCCATCGTAGATATCCCGTGTACGTGCTGCTATGTCGTCCCAGTCGAAGCGCAGCACGTGCTCGGAGGCCTGCGTCACGAGACGGTCGCGCAAAGCTCCGTCCACGAGCAGCCGTTCGATCATCACCCCCAGGTGCTCGGCGTCACCGCCGTCGAAGCGCAGCCCGACGCGCTCTCCCCCGGGCACCACCTCGCGCAGACCACCCGTGTCGGCGACGATGCACGGACAGCCGGAGGCCATCGCCTCGAGAGCCACCAGCCCGAACGGCTCGTAGATCGACGGGACCACGCAGAGATCTGCGATGCGGTAGAGCGAGTGGAGCACGTCGTCGCCGATCCAACCCAGGAACGTGCCGTGCTCGCTGAGGCCCAGCAGCTCGGCCTGAGCCTTCAGCGCCGCCTCGTGGGTGCCGCTTCCGGCGACCAGGAAGCGAACGTCGCCGACGCGCTCGATCACGTTTGGAAGCGCTTCAAGCGCGAGTTGGAAACCCTTCTCGTAGACCAGACGGCCGACCAGCAGGACCAGGCGCTCGCGCGGGTGGGCGAACTCGCTGCGCAAGCTCTGCAGGTCGCCCGTTGGACGCAGTTCGGCGGGATCGACTCCATTGGGGATCACGGCGACCCGCCGCTCGTCGATGTCGAAGATGTCGGCTACGTGCCCGCGCATGTAGTAGGAGCACACGATCAGCGCGTCCGCACGGCGCGCCATCCAGCGCTCGACCGAGTGGATGTGCGATTGCGGCGGCTTGTCCACCCATCCCTGATGGCGACCGTGCTCGGTGGCGTGGATGGTCGTCACGCACGGCACGCCAATCTTGTCCGCCAACGCCGCCGATGCGCTCCCGACGAGCCAATCGTGACCGTGGACGAGATCGTATGAGCGTTCCGCGGCCAGCGCCGTGCCGGCGACGAGCATGTCCTCGTTCATCTGCTCTACCCATGCGACGAAGCGGTCGAGATCCCTTGGCCAGCCGGGCTCGCGCACGCGGTGCACCACGACGCCGCCGCTGTCCCGGACGCTCGTTCGCTGCAGATCCGGCTCGGAGCCGACCCCGCGCGTGAGCACGTCGACGCGCACACCCTGGCGGACAAGGGCCTCGGCGAGCTTGCGCACGTGGCGCGCCAGGCCTCCCTCGATCACGGGCGGGTACTCCCAGGACACTACGAGAACGCGGCTGCTCAAGCGGGAGACCCTATTCCGCGCCCACACGGACGACCGTCCGCTCGCGCCCTGTCGGTTCGGCTGGCGCTCGCTCGTGCATTCGTGCATTGTGTCTGTTCCGTGCGCAGGTAGCTAGACGGTAGCGCTGAGGGCATCCGCGAAGCACGCCGCAAACCCCGCCGGAGCGAGATCGTGGATCATTGGCAGGTGCCCGATCGCGCGCCGCTGTTCTTCTTCGGGGCGATGTCGCCGTACTCGTGGTTCGCGGCGGAGAGGATCGACGGGCTGCTGGCCGACGCGCAGTGGCGCGGGGTCTTCGCAGGCGCGGTGTTCAAGGCGGCCGGCCGCGTCTCCTGGGGCCTCACAGAGCGGCGCGCGGCGGGCATCGCCGACTGCGAGGAGCGCGCGGCGATCCTCGGCCTGGGACCGATCCGCTGGCCTGAGCGCTGGCCGACGAACGACCTCCTGGTCGCACGCGCGATGGCACATCTGCACTCACAGCAGCTGCTGAAGCGCTTCGCGCTGGAGGCGATGCGGCTGTGTTTTCTGGAGGGACGGGATCTCGGGACGCTCGACAGCGTGCTCGAGGCCGGCGCACGCGCCGGCATCGCCGCGCCGGCGCTCGAGGCGGCGCTGGGCGAGCGGTCGGTCAAGGACTCGCTGCGGGCGCTCACCGAAGAGGCGATCACGAGGGGCGTGTTCGGCGTGCCGACGGTCGTGCTGGACGTGCAGAGCTTCTGGGGTGAGGACCGCCTGGAGGATGCCGCCGCAGCTGCAGCGCGACCCTGACGCCGACGGGCGCCGCGGGTCAGTCCGGGGGCGGCCGCTGCGGCTGGGAGGAGAGGTCCAGCTCCAGCTGGCGCGGCGAGGGGCGCAACGGCTCGCCCGTCTGTCGCGGTCGCCCGCGCTTGCTCCAGTGCCCGACGACCTCGCGACTGCGGCACGTGTGGTAGTTGACGCGGCGGTCGGTGGGCCGGATCGCCAGCCCCCCCGGGGCGCTTCCGGTGACAAGGGCGTGAAAGCGTCGGCCTTTGCGGTCGACCTCGACGATGTCTCCCGTGTGGATTCCCTCCAGACGCATTCGCTCGCAACTGTAGGCTTGCTCGCGGTGCGCTGGCTCGTGGACGGGATGAATGTGATCGGCACGCGGCCCGACGCGTGGTGGGCAGACCGCCACGCCGCGATGGTCCGGCTCGTCGACATGCTCGAGCGCTGGGCCGCCTCCAGCGGCGCGGACGTCACGGTCGTCTTCGAGCAGCCGCCCGCGCCGCCGATCCGCTCGACGGTGATCGTCGTGACGCACGCGCCGCGGCCGCGACGGGATTCCGCGGACGATGAGATCGTGCGCCTGCTGCTGGCCGACCCTGATCCGCGCGCGATCCGCGTCGTCACGTCGGACCTGTGGCTTTCGGACAGGGTCCACGCGGCCGGGGCGACAGTCGAGCCGGCGGCGGCATTCCGCTCGCTGATCGAAGAGGATTAGTGGTTCCCAACACGCGCTATGCACGCAGCGACGGGGCCAGCATCGCCTATCAGGTGGCCGGCGAGGGGACGCTGGACATCCTCTTTCTGACCGGCTGGCTCACCCAGCTGGAGCAGTTATGGGAGGCGCCCGCGAATCGCCGCTTCCTCGAGCGCCTCGCGAGATTCGGCCGTCTGATCCTGTTCGACAGTCGCGGCACGGGCCTCTCAGAGCGAGTGCTGGAGACCTACTCGCTCGAGCAGGAGGCGCGTGACGCGCTCGCTGTGCTCGATGCGGCCGGCAGCGAACGGGCCGCGCTGTTCACCTACGCGCAGGGCGGCCTCGTGGGAGCCATGCTCGCCGCCGAGCACAGCGAGCGAATCGGCGCGCTCATGATGTACGCCTCGGTCGCGCGGACCTCCTGGGCTCCCGACTACCACTGGGCGATGAAGAGCGAGGAGCGAGAGGCGCTGAGCGAGCGCACGATTGCCAGCTGGGGTGCGGCCAACGGCGACGCGATGGCGATGTGGGCGCCCTCGATGGCCGACGACCCGGCGCTCAGCGACTGGCTCGCGCGGATGCAGCGCCTCGCCGCCAGCCCCGGCGAGGCGCGGGTGATCATCGACGCTTTGGTCGACATGGATGTCCGCCATCTCCTACCGCGCATTCGCGTGCCAACGCTGATCATGCACCGGCCCAATGAGCACGTCTGGGACGTGCGCCATTCACGCTATCTCGCCAAGCACATCCAGGGCTCGCACTACGTCGAGCTCGACGGAATCGACTCGTTCCCGTTCATCGGCGACAGCGACGCGATCGTCGATGAGATCGAGGAGTTCCTCACGGGCGTTCGCAGCGGCGGTGAGACCGTGCGCGCCCTGTTGACGGTGATGTTCACCGACATCGTCGAGGCGACCGCACACGCCGCCAGGGTCGGCGACGGACGCTGGCGCGACCTTCTGGCCCAGCACGAAAGCGACGTGCGCCAGGAGCTGGCGCGCTACGGCGGGCGCGAGGTCAAGACGGTCGGCGACGGCTTCCTGGCGACCTTCGCCGGACCGCCCTCGCGCGCGCTGCGCAGCGCGCTCGCGATCACGACAGCAGCGCGCACGCTGGGCGTGGAGGCGCGCGTCGGCGTGCACACGGGCGAGTGCGAGCTGATCGGGCAGGACGTAGGCGGCATGGCCGTCCACATCGCCTCTCGTGTGAGTGCGCTGGCCGGCGCCGGCGAGGTGCTCGTGTCGGGCACCGTGTTCGGGACCGTCGTCGGCGGTCCTTTCACATTCGAGGACCGCGGCTTTCACGAGCTCAAGGGGGTGCCGGAGCGCTGGCCGCTGTTCGCGCTCGGCGCCTGAGCCCGGCGACGAGCACCGCGGGGGCTACGCTGGCGTCGTGTCGGAGGAGGAGGCAGCCAACCTCGCGCATCTGCGCCGGGCCCGCGATCTCATGGACCGCGAGTACGCAAGCCCGCTGGACGTCGCAGCACTCGCGCGCGCTGCGCTGATGTCGAGTGCGCATTTCTCGAGGCGGTTCCGGGCCACCTACGGAGAGACGCCGTACGCGTACCTGATGACGCGCCGCATCGAGCGGGCGAAGGCGCTGCTGCGCAGCGGCGAGCTGTCGGTCTCGGAGGTCTGCGTGGCGGTCGGGTGCTCGTCGCTCGGCTCTTTCAGCGCCCGCTTCACCGAGCTGGTCGGACAGACGCCGACGGCCTATCGGGCCGCTGACCACAGCGCGCTCGCGGGTCTGCCGGGCTGCCTCGCCAAGGACCTCACCCGCCCGAGTCGCAGACCGAGCAGGATCGGAGAAGCGCGCGAGGCGCTGGCACACTAGCGTTGGCGAGATGAACCTCACTCTTTCAACGTGCTTCGTCCTGGTCCATGATCCCGAGCTCGCCCTGAGCTTCTACCGAGACACACTCGGCTTGGAGCAGCGCAACGATGTCGCCCGCGGAGAGTTCCGCTGGATCACCGTGGGCGCCGCCTCACAGCCGGATGTGTCGATCGTCCTCACGAATTACCTCAACGGCAGCCCCGCCGACAGCGACGCGCTGGGCGCGCTGCTCGCCAAGTGCGCGTTGAACGGCGTGCACTTCCACACCGACGACCTCGACAAGAGCTTTGAGAAGCTGCAAGCGTCGGGCGCCGAGATCGTGCAGGAGCCCACCGACCAGCCGTGGGGAACGCGGGATCTCGCCGTCCGCGACCCGTCCGGAAACATGGTCCGCGTCGATCAGCCGCCCGCCGGGGGTTAGCGTGGGCGCACGACTCGCCTCGAGTGATCCCGGCTGGATGACCGCACACAGAGAGGAAGCGAGATCTTGAGAACCATGACATGTCGCCAACTGGGTGGACCGTGTGATCTCCCGCACCGTGGCAACACTGCCAATGAGGTCATAAAGGCGCAGGACAGCCACCTGAGGGAGATGGTCGAGAAAGGTGATGCGACGCACGAGCGCGCGCTGAAGGAGATGCAGGGCAGGTGGAAGAATCCGCTGGCCGGCATGGGCTGGTACCGCAAGGCCAAGCGTGACTTTGCCGCGCTCCCCAAAGACTGATCAGCGCCGGACGATGGCCCCGCGCTGAGCACCCTGCGAGGGTCAGCGCTCGCGGGTTCCCAGCCGTTTGCGTGATCGCGCGCCGCCGCGCGCCTCCTCGTCAGGGTGCGTATCGGCGGTGCAGCATCAGCGAGTTCCCCTCGCTGTCGCTGAAGAAGGCCATCTTGCAGACGCCGGTGTCGTGTTCGCCGCTGAAGCGCACGCCGCGCTGCTCGAGCTCGCGCTTGCTCTCGGGGACGTCCGCGACGCGGAGCGCGATCGGCGCGGATCGACGGACAGGTCGGGGCGGCGGGATTTGAACCCACGACCCCCTGCTCCCAAAGCAGGTGCGCTACCAGGCTGCGCCACGCCCCGACGGACCGCATCGAGTCTACTGGCACTCGCTGTGGCCAAGGTGGGCCCGTGGCTGACTGCTAGCCTCCGCCCACCGCAATGGCCGACGTCCAACCCCTGCGCGCGCTGCACTACGACCCCGAGGTGGTGGGGCGGCTGGCAGACGTGGTGGCTCCGCCGTATGACGTGATCGACGCGCGCCAGCGCACACGGCTGCTCGCTCGCTCGCCGTTCAACGTGGTGAGCGTCGATCTGCCCCAGGGAGGGTCGGACCCGTACGCGGGGGCGAGCGAGCTGTTCGAGAGCTGGCAGCTGCAGGGCGCACTGGTGCGAGACGCCCAGCCGGCCCTGTGGGCGCACACGCAGGACTACACAGGCCCCGACGGCGTCGCGCGCACACGGCGCGGGTTCTTCTGCCGGGTACGGATCGAGGAGTATGGGCCCGGCCGGGTGCGCCCGCACGAGCG
The DNA here is from genome assembly GCA_050696475.1 of Solirubrobacteraceae bacterium. Taxonomy (GTDB): domain Bacteria; phylum Actinomycetota; class Thermoleophilia; order Solirubrobacterales; family Solirubrobacteraceae; genus Palsa-744. Next base: position 7,546 of record JBOGXX010000326.1, read on the forward strand.
CACGCACCCGGGCCCCAAGGAGGACCGGCTGCGCCTGACGCGGGCGACGCGCGCAAACCTCTCCCCTATCTTCTCGCTGTACTCGGACCCGGCGGGCACGGCGTGGCGAGCGCTCGAGCCCCTCACGGCCGAGCAGCGGCCGTGGGCGGATATCACGGATGGGGACGGCACCGTCCATCGCCTCTGGCGCGTCGCGGACGCGGACGCGATCGCGGCCGTGCAGGCGGCGACCGGCGATGCGGAGCTGCTGATCGCGGACGGGCATCACCGCTACGAGACGATGCAGGCGTACGCCCGCGAGGTCGGCGGCGCCGGCGAGCACAGCTACATCCTCATGTGCCTGGTGGCCCTGGAGGATCCGGGGCTGACGGTCTTCCCCACGCACCGGCTGATCGGCGGGCTCGACGAGAAGCGCCGTGGCGCCCTCGAGCGAGCGCTCGAGCGCGACTTCGAGATCACGCGGGTGCCGATCGAGGAGATCGCGCCACCGCCCGGTGAAGGCCCGCTGGAGCTCGGATATTTCAACGGGGCCGACGAGCGGGCGCTGCGGCTGACGATCAAGGATCAGTCGATTGCCGACGCCGCGCTGCCGGGGCGCTCCGCGGCCTATCGCCAGCTGGACACGGGGGTGCTGGAGGCGCTGCTGCTGAAGGACGCGCTGGGGCTGAGCGAGGAGGACATCGCTCACTTCAACGGGCTGTTCTATGCGCGCGACACGCAGGAGGCGCTTGAGATGGTGCGATCGGGCGACTACGACGCGGCGTTTCTGATGCGTCCGACCCCCGTCGGCCAGGTCCGCGACGTGGCGGCGGCCGGCGAGAACATGCCGCCGAAGTCCACTTACTTCTTTCCAAAGCTGCTCACAGGACTGCTGTTCAACCCCCTTTCAGAGGCTTGAGTGCACCGCAGTATCATTTTGTCAACAAGGACTGAGAAGGCCGTGATCTTGAAGGGATCTAGATGACTCAGACGCACGGGCTCACAAGGATGAAGGCCTCCGCGAAGCGCGACGGCGGCGCGTACAGGCACGCGGTGCGAGTGCGCGAGCACCAGCTGACGGTCGACGAGCCCCACGATGCCGGCGGCGAGGACGGCGGCCCCGATCCGCAGGAGCTCTTGGCGGTGAGCCTCGCGACCTGTACGGCGATCACGATGGAGATGTACGCGGCGCGCAAGGGCTGGGACATCGGCCCGGTGGAGGTCGACGTCGAGTACACGCCCGCCGAGCGCGGGGCGCCGACGAAGTTCCAGCTGATCATGCGCCTGCCTGACGACCTCCCGGACGAGCAGGTGGACCGCCTGCAAGTGATCGCCGCCAAGTGCCCGGTGCACCGCGTACTGGACGGCGAGGTCATGTTCCAGGAGCGCGTTGAGCGCGTTCACCTGGCCGCCTGATTCCTCCTCCCGGGCGCGTCCGGACCGAGGTGCGGCGACGGAGCCTGTCCAGGCGGCGGTTCTCGTTGCGCTGTTCGCGGCGAGCGACCCGAGCGATCCGCATGTGGTGCTGACCAGGCGTCGTGCTGAGCTGCGTCGCCACGCGGGGGAGATCTCGTTCCCGGGCGGGCGCAAGGACCCGGGCGACTCAGACCTGAGCGCGACGGCGCTGCGCGAGGCGGAGGAGGAGATCGGCCTGCCGCGCGCACAGGTGAGCTTGCTGGGGGCGCTCCCCACGACCTCTACGTTCGCCACGAACTACGTCATCCATCCGTTCGTCGCCACGATCCCCGCTGGCCTCGTGTGGCGGCTGTCGGCGAAGGAGGTCGCGGCAGTGCTGGAGCTGCCGCTGGCGGCGATCCGCGCGGCGCGGACGAAGACCACGATCGAACGCCGCGGCATCGCTTTCGAAACGGACGCCTACGTGCTCGACGAGCACGTCATCTGGGGTGCCACGGCACGCATCCTGCAGCACCTGCTGGAGCGTCTGAGCACCGAACCCGCCGGCCGGCTGTCGCTGGCCTAGCGGGCTCCGCGCGGGCTCGTCTCAGCTGGGCTGCGGGACGAGACGGATGTAGGGTCGCGGCTCCTCCCAGCCGTCGGGGTAGATCTCCTTGGCCTCGTCGTTGGAGACGGAGCCGCCGATGATGACCTTCTCGCCCTGCTGCCAGTTTACGGGCGTGGAGACGTTGTGCCTGGCGGTGAGCTGCAACGAGTCGATCACGCGCAGAACCTCGTCGAAGTTGCGCCCGGTGCTCATCGGGTAGACGAGGATCAGCTTGACCTTCTTGTCCGGTCCGATCACGAACACGTTGCGCACGGTCTGGTTGTCCGCCGGCGTGCGCCCGTCGGCGCCACCGGAGGTGTCCGCGGGCAGCATCCCGTAGAGCTTGGAGACGTTGAGGTCGCTGTCGCTGATGATCGGGTAGTTGGGAGCCGCGCCCTGCGTCTCCGCGATGTCCCTCGCCCATGCCTCGTGGTTGTCGAGCGCATCGACGGACAGGCCGATGATCTTCACGTTGCGGGCGTCGAAGTCGGGCTTGGCTTTTGCCATGTAGCCGAGCTCGGTGGTGCAGACGGGGGTGAAGTCCTTGGGGTGCGAGAACAGCACCGCCCAGGAATCGCCGATCCAGTCGTGGAATTTGATGGGACCCTCGGTCGTGTGCGCCTGGAAGTCGGGGGCGGTGCCACCCAGTTGCAGCGTCATTTGGTGTCGGTCCTTTCTCGACAGCAGCCGTAAGGAGAATCTGCTCAGGAAGGGTGCTTGGGAATCCTGATCGGCTTTACAGGATTTAGGTACAAGCATAGCGCGAGAGCGTCGGCTTCAAGGAGCCGGCGAACGGCGATCGACGTGGGCGCGACTCAGCCCTGAACGCCGGGCCAAGCGCCGCGTGCGGCGGCCTCAGAGCGCGAGCCGGAGCCCACGCGGGACGGCCACACGCCGCCTGAGAGCATTGCCAGCGCCCCCAGCAGCGCCAGCCACGGGCCAACGAGCAGCGACAAGGCCGCGGCCTCGCTGGCGGGCGCCGGTGGATCGACGATCCGGTAGAGCGCGCAGAGCGCGGCGACTATCCCCAGCAGCGCAACCGAGCCGCCGGCGCCGCCGGGGACGGGCCCGTGGGTGCGCAGCAGCGGGAGCAGCGCGTCGAGCATCGCGAGCCCGGCGAGCACGAGCAGCAGGATCCGCATGTCGGGCAGCGCCTGGTGTGAGCTGAGGGCGGTCAGGGAGCGTGGCGCCTGCGAGCGCGAGCCGGCGGCGTGCAGCAACGAGCTGACGCGATACCACGGCAGCACCGCGGCGATCGCCAGCACGGCTGCGCCGAGAGCGGACATGGAGAGGCCGTATCGGGAGCGCTCGCCAGCCATCGTGCACGCAACATCGGTCACAAGGTTGGCGAGCTTGACCGCGGCGCGCGATCATGCGCGGATCAGCAGCGAGGAGACCGCCGCGCGCGCCTGAGCGAGCCAGCCGTCGAGAGCGTGCGGATCGGCAGTGAGGAACGCGACGGGGATCTGGTTGCGCTCGGCGACGGCGCGTGCGACCAGCTCCCCCTCCGCCACCGCCTCTGTCGAGCGGCCGCTCCCGCGAGCCTCGTAGAGGACACCGCGCACGGTGGTGTCGATTGCCTGCGTGAGGAAGTACTCGAGCCGTGAGGTGTGCAGCGCGTGCAGCTGATCGGGCGGGCCGACCGCCGTGCCGAGCAGCCAGCAGAGGAGGGTCACGTTCTCCAGCGAGCCCCGCAGCGTCGCGATGCGATCGGGTGTGCCGATCCAGCATTCGGCCCCACTTGCCTCGATTGCCGCGCGTGCGTCCTCGCTGCGGCTGGTGATGCGCACGGCGTAGCCCTCGCCGGCCGTCGCAGCGGCGAGCTGCCTGCCCCTGCAGCCTCCGCCGACGATCAGGATCCGCGCCACGGCGCGCCATCTTATGCGCCGCCGCGGCACGCGCTCGGGCTGATTCGTCCGCGCTCGCGCTGAGGCTCGACTAGCATCCGCTGCCCGGATGCCAGAGTCCACGCCCACATCCCCGCTGACGCCCGACGTCGTGACGATGGAGAAGATCGTCGCTCTGAGCAAGCGCCGCGGCTTCGTCTTCCCCTCCTCGGAGATCTACGGCGGCGTGGGCTCGACGTATGACTTCGGGCATTACGGGGTGCTGCTGAAGACGAACGTCAAGAACGAGTGGTGGCGCGCGATGTTGCAGGAGCGCGACGACATCGTGGCGATCGACTCGGCGATCCTGCAGCACCCGCGGGTGTGGGAGGCCTCGGGCCACCTGGCGGGCTTCACAGACCCGCTGGTGGACTGCCGCACCTGCAAGCAGCGCTTCCGCGCAGACCACGTCTCAGACCTCCAGTGCGGGCGCAAACCGTCCCGGCATCCGGGCGAAGCGGATGAGTGCGACCTGACGGACGCACGCGACTTCAACCTGATGTTCGAGACGACGATCGGCCCGCTGAAGGAGTCCGGATCGGTCGCCTACCTTCGCCCGGAGACGGCGCAGGGCATCTTCATCAACTTCAAGAACGTGCTGCAGTTCTCGCGCAAGAAGCCGCCGTTCGGGATCGCGCAGGTGGGCAAGTCCTTTCGCAACGAGATCACGCCGGGCAACTTCATCTTCCGCACGCGCGAGTTCGAGCAGATGGAGATGGAGTTCTTCGTTGGGCCGGACGAAGCGCGGGAGTGGTTCGAGCACTGGCTGAACGAGCGCGAGCGCTGGTACATCGAGCTGGGCATCCGGCCGGACCACCTGCGCCTGCGCGCACACCACGCGGACGAGCTCTCCCATTACTCCTGCGCCACGAGCGACGTGGAATACCTGTTCCCCTCCACTGCCCCTGGCGGCGAAGCCCGCTGGTCGGAGCTCGAGGGGATCGCCAACCGCGGCGACTTCGACCTGACCCAGCACTCGCAGTTCTCGGGCGAGAAGCTCGAGTACTTCGATCAGGCGACGGGACAGCGCTACGTGCCGCACGTGATCGAGCCGGCGGCGGGGGCGGATCGCGCGACGCTGGCGTTCCTGGTCGACGCCTACGACGAGGAACTGGTGGAGCGAGCGGGGACGGGCGAGGGCGAGATGCGCACGGTGCTGCGCCTGCACCCGCGTCTGGCGCCTGTGAAGGCGGCTGTGCTGCCGCTGCTCGGCAAGGACGGACAGCCGGAGCTCGCGCGCGAGGTGCACCGGGCGCTGCGCGGGCGCGTGCAGGCGGAGTACGACGCGGGCGGCGCGATCGGCAAGCGCTACCGGCGCCAGGATGAGATCGGGACGCCGCTGTGCCTTACGATCGACCACCAGAGCATCGAGGACAGCACGTTGACGTTGCGCGATCGCGACTCACTCGCGCAGGAGCGACTGCCGATCGAGGGCATCGCCGAAGAGATCGAACGGCGCATCCACGCGCCGTGGAGCACCCCGAAGCTGAACAATGAATAGAGGAGAGGCATGGACTTCGACCTGACGGACGAGCAGCGCCTGATCAAGCAGACGGCACGCGAGTTCACCGACAAAGAGATCGTGATGCAGTCGCGGGAAAACGCCCGCAACCACCACTTCGACGTGGAGATGGTCAGGAAGGTGGCCGATCAGGGCTATCTGGGCGCGATCGTCCCGCAGGAGTATGGCGGCGCGGGCCTGGACTACTTCAGCTATGGCCTGGTGGTTGAGGAGATCGGCCGCGGCGACTCCTCGGTGCGGACGGTGATCTCCGTGCAGACGTCGCTGGTGTGCTCGGGCATCGTGAAGTTCGGAACGGAGGAGCAGAAGCGCAAGTACCTGCCGAAGCTCTGCTCGGGCGAGTGGCTGGGCTGCTTCGGGTTGACCGAGCCGGACACGGGCTCGGATGCGGCCAATCAGAAGACGCGCGCGCGCAAGACGGAGGCCGGCTGGGTGATCAATGGCGCGAAGATGTGGATCTCGATGGCCAACTACGCGAAGCTTGCGTTGATCTTCGCGCAGACCGATCCGGCGCTCGGCCACAAGGGTGTGGCGTGCTTTCTGGTCGACACCGATCACCCCGGCTACTCGGCACAGACGATCGAGCACAAGATGGGGCTGCACGCCTCGGACACGGGCTCGATCTCGCTGGAAGACGTGGAGGTCTCCGACGAGGACATGCTGGGCGATGTCGGCGATGGCTTCAAAATCGCGATGTCCAACCTCGACTCGGGGCGCTACTCGGTGGCGTCCGGTTGTGTGGGCATCTGCCAGGGCTGCGTGGAGGAGTCGGTGAAGTACGCGAAGGAGCGCGAGCAGTTCGGCAAACCGATCGCGAGCTTCCAGCTCGTGCAGGCGATGATCGCGGACATGGTCCTGAAGACGGACGCCTCGCGCCTGCTCGTGTGGCGGGCGGGCTTCTTGAAGGACAAGGGCCGCCCGAACACGCTGGAGACCTCGATCGCAAAGCTGCACGCGACGGAGGCGTCGCTTGAGTGCGCGAACATGGCGATCCAGATCCACGGCGGTGCCGGCTATGTGGACGACCACCCGGTGGAGCGCTACTTCCGCGACGCCCGCGTGACGACGCTCTACGAGGGCACCTCGCAGATCCAGAAACTGATCATCGGGCGCGCGATGACCGGCATCAACGCGCTCGTGCCGTCCTGACGGCGGCTGCGAGGTCCCGGACGATGTCAGAGCAGACGCGTGTGGATGAGGATGAGAACGCCGGCTCCGCCGGCGGGGAGGGCAGGCCGGCGTCCGTGATCGGCGTGCTGGGAGCCGGCACGATGGGTGCCGGCATCGCCCAGCTGGCCGCCCGCTCGGGCGCGCGCACGCTGTTGCACGACCCCTTCCCGGAGGCGCTCGAGCGCGGGGTTGCGAGCGCACGTGCTGGCCTGGCCAAGGAAGCGGCGAAGGGCCGCCTGAGCGACATGGAGGCGCAGGCGAGCTCCGAGCGCCTGCAGCCGGTGGGCGAGATGGCGGAGCTGGCTGGGTGCGAGCTGGTGATCGAGGCGGCGCCGGAGCGTCCGGAGCTCAAGCGCGAGCTCTACGAGCGGCTATCGGGGATCGTGGGCGAGGAGTGCGTGCTGGCGACGAACACCTCCTCGTTGCTGGTGACGGCGATTGCGAGGGCGGCGAGCAACCCTCGCCGTGTCGTCGGGATGCACTTCTTCAACCCGGCGCCGCTGATGCGCCTGCTGGAGGTGGTGGCGGGCGTGGAGTCCTCCCCGCGGGCGCTGGCGATCGCGACGGCGACGGGCGAGGCGATGGGCAAGACGGTGATCCGCGCCAACGACGGTCCCGGCTTCATCGTCAACCGCTGCAACCGGCCGTTTGGCATGGAGGGACTGCGGCTGCTACAGGAGCAGATCGCCGACGTGCAGACGATCGATCGGATCTGTCGGATGGAGGGGGGCTTTCGCATGGGCCCGTTCGAGCTGATGGACCTGGTGGGGGTGGAGACGGGCTTTGAGATCTCTGAGAGCTTCTACGAGCAGGGCTTCGGCGAGCCGCGCTGGCGGCCGTCGATGATCGCCGCGCGCTACGTGGCTGCGGGCCTGTACGGGCGCAAGAGCGGGCGCGGCTACTACGACTACTCGCAGGTCTCCGGCGCCTACCGGCCCACGGACCCCGAGCCGCTGGCGCCCCGCCCACCGGGCGCGGGCGCGGAGGCGGTGGTGGTGATCGCCGGAGAGAGCCCGCTCGCGCGGGCGCTGCGATCGAGCGCCGCGGCTGCCGGCTATGAGGTGCGCTCGCCGCACACGCCCACGGGTGGCGTGCTACCAGCCCTGGTCGTGGACTGTGAGCCCCCAACCGCCCCCCTTGCCGGCGACGCGCAGTCGGGCACCGGCCGGCAGGAGCGCCGCGGCGACTCGACGCTTGCGCACGGCGGTGCGCGCCTGCTGCTGTGTGCTCGGGGCTCACTGGGGGCACTCGACCCGGCCGGTAGCGCGGTCGGCTTTCACGTGGTGGCGCCGCTGGAGCGTGCGGCCCTGGTGGAGCTGACCCGCAGCGAGAGCTCCTCTCCGGTTGCGGCAGCGCGCGCGGAACGCTTCTTCGAGACGCTGGGAAAGCGCGTGGAGTGGGTGGGCGACGCGCCGGGTCTGGTGCTCGGCAGGATCGTCTGTCAGCTGATCAACGAGTCGGCGTTCGCGCTGGGCGAGGGGGTGGGCGCGGCGCGAGACATCGACATGGGGATGGTGCTCGGGCTCAGCCACCCGCGCGGGCCGCTGGAGTGGGGGGACGCGATTGGGCTGGATCACGTGCTGACGGTGCTGGAGGCGCTCTGCGAGGAGTACCGCGAGGAGCGCTACCGGCCGGCTCCGGTCCTGCGCCGCCTCGTGCGCGCAGGGCGCCTGGGGTGCGAGACGGGCGCGGGCTTCTTCGAGTACGACAGCTGAGGCGCAGGCGGCGATCGGCGCGATCGGACCTCACGTTCGCAGGCGGGCCCGCGTTATAGGACCGTGAGCAACTCGCTGCCGCCGTTCCAGCGCTTCCTTGACGTCCACCGCGACGTGGTGTGGCGCTTTTTGGTGTCGGCGGTCGGCCCGGCGGAGGCGGAGGACTGCTTTCAGGAGACGTTCGTGGCGGCGTTGCGCGCGTACCCGCGGCTGCGCGCGGACTCGAACCTGCGGGCGTGGGTGTTGACGATCGCGAACCGCAAGGCGCTGGACGCCCACCGGGGTCTCGCCCGGCGAGCGCGCCCCGTGGCGGACGTGAGCACAGCCCAGGACGGCGAATCTGCTTGCCGAGCGACGGTTTCACCGGCGCAGCTGGATCGCGCACTGTGGGACGCGGTTGAGCGACTGCCGAGCCGCCAGCGCTCGGCGGTGCTGCTGCGCTTCGTCGGCGACATGCCCCACCGCGAGATCGCGCAGGCGATCGGCTGCTCGGAGCAGGCGGCGCGCCGCTCGCTGCACGAGGGCCTGGTCAAGCTGAGAAAGGCGGTTCTCACATGAGCAATGCCGGGCAGGGAGAGAGCGCGAGCATCGAGGATCGGCTGGGGCGCGGCCACAGGCGCGGCGGCCGAGCGACTGCGGCGGCGGCGCGGGCGACAGGGCGTTTGCTCGCACGTATCGGCGAGCAGGGCCTCACGGACGTGAGCTACGCCTACACGGACTCGCCGTTTGGGCCGCTGCTGCTCGCGGCGACGAGACGGGGCGTCGTTCGCCTGGCGTTCCCGGAGGAGAGCGTGGACTCTGTGCTCGACGCGCTCGTACAGCGCCTGTCGCCGCGGATCGTGGAGTGCTCCGCACCGCACCTCGAGCGCGCGCGAGGCGAGCTGGAGGAGTACTTCGCCGGGCAACGCCGCAGCTTCGAGCTGGCGCTCGACTGGACCCTGGTTGGGACGTTCGCGCACAGGGTGCTAGACGCAGCCTCGGCGATCCCGTATGGAGGCGTGCTCAGCTATGCGCAGGTGGCCAGCCGGGCTGGCAGCCCGAGAGCATCGCGGGCTGCGGGAAGCGCGCTGGGCATGAACCCGATCCCGATCGTGATTCCCTGCCACCGCGTGCTGCGCAAGGGTGGCGCGCTGGGCGGCTACGCGGGCGGACTGGAGCGCAAGCGCTGGCTGCTGGAGCTCGAGGGCGCGCTGGGGAGGGGCCGCTCAGCTTCGTCGTGATCAGCCGTCGTCGCCTTACGCGGACTCGGCGGCCGGCGCCCACTGGGCTTCGGCGGGATCTCCCAGCGGCATCCCAGCCGGCACCGGCACGCCGGGGGTGTCGCGCAGGTACCACTCTGCGTCGAGCGCCGCCTGACAGCCTGAGGCGGCGGCGGTGACCGCCTGGCGGTAGGTGTGATCGACGAGATCGCCCGCGGCGAACACGCCGGGGAGCTTCGTTCGCGTGGAGTTGCCCTCGGTGATGACGTAGCCGTTCTCGTCGACATCGAGCTGCGCGCGCACGAGCGCCGACTGCGGCTCGTGGCCGACGGCGATGAACGCGCCGGAGATCGGCAGCTCGCGCTGCTCGCCGGTCTCGACGTTGCTGAGCAGCGCGTGGCCCAGCGTGCCATTCTCGCCGGGGACGAGCTCCTTGACCGTGTACGGGGTGAGCAGCTCGATGTTGGTCTGCTGGCGGGCGCGCTCGAGCATGATCCTGGAGGCTCGGAACTCGTTGCGACGGTGCACGACGCTTACCTTGCCCGCGAACTTGGAGAGGAAGATGGCCTCCTCCATTGCTGAGTCGCCGCCGCCGACGATGATCGTGTGCGCGTCGCGGAAGAAGGCCGCGTCGCAGGTGGCGCAGTAGCTGACGCCCCGCCCGGAGAGCTCCGCCTCGCCCGGCACCACGAGC
>JBOGXX010000327.1:0-3942 GCA_050696475.1 Solirubrobacteraceae bacterium
GGGTGCAGGTGGTGAGCGCCAAGCTGTTCGGCTTCTCCTCGCTCAGCCTGCTGCTTCCGGAGGCGATCGCAGGGGTGCTGTCGGTTGCGCTGCTGTACTTCATCCTGCAGCGGCGCGTAGGCGTCGCTGCGGCACTTGGGAGCTCGCTCGCGCTGGCCGTGTTCCCGTCGTTCGTGGCGGTCTCGCGCGATAACGGCGTCGACCCCGTGCTGATCCTGCTGCTCGTCGCCGCCTGCGGCCTGGCGCTGAGCGCGATCGAGAGCGGGCGCTGGCGCACGCTGATCGCCTGCGGCGTAGCCGTGGGACTGGCGTTCAACACGAAGACGCTCGCCGCCGCACTGGTCGTGCCGTCGATCGCCCTGGGATTCCTCGTGTGCGCGCCCGGGCCGCTGCTGCGCCGCGTCGGGCAGCTGCTGGTCGCCGGCGTCGTGATGCTGATCGTGTCGTTCGCCTGGATCGCGGCCGTCGAACTCACGCCCGCCTCCCAGCGGCCGTACGTGGGCAGCTCCACCAACAACGCCGAGCTGGGGCTGACGTTCGAATACAACGGCCTCGGGCGCGTCGAAGGCCAGACCGGCGGTCCCAACAGCGTCGTGGTCAAGCCCGGCGCCTACGTGCCCTCCCAGCGCCAGCTGAAGGTCAACCTCGCGGCCGGGCGCGCCCACGCCGGCAAGCCCAGCAGCCCGGCGCCCCGCGTGCCCGCAAGCGAGCTGCCCAAGCCCGCACCCGTCTCGGCGCCCAAGGTCGTAAAGGGGCGCGAAAAGGACCCGATTCCATTCGGCGAGTCGCCAAAACCGCTGCGCCTGTTCGGCAGTGGCCTCGGTGACCAGGCCGGCTGGCTCTTGCCGTTCGCCGTGTTCGGGCTGATCGGCTTGCTCGCGCTGGCGGCGATCGACCGTGGGAAGGAGTTGGATGGCAGCGCTGCTCAGAAACCGACGGGCGGCCCGGCTGGAGAAGAAAAGGGAGCCACCCACGCCAACGCCGTGCCGGGCGCGCCCGTTCCGCAAGCCTCCCGATCGGCACCCTCGCCCGTCGCCCCAGCGCCTGTCAGGGCCCGATCGCGACCCGCGTGGCGCAACGATCCGCACCTGGCCACCGCGCTGGTGCTCGGCGGCTGGTTCGTCGTCGAGGCGGCTGTCCTGAGCCTCTCCAAGGGGATCGTCCATCCCTACTACGTCTCCGCACTCGCGCCCGGGACCGGGGCGATGGTGGGCGCCGGCGCCGCCGCGTTCGTGAAGCTCGCGCGCGGCTCGCTGCCACGCCGAGCGCTGGGCCTGGCGCTGGTCGCGGCGGCGCTGGCGAGTACCGGGCTGCTCGAGGCGGTGCTGATGCACCGCGAGCACTACATGGTGTGGTTCATCCCCGTGCTGGCGATCGGCTGCGCGGCCGGCTTCCTCGCGCTGATGGCGCTGCGACGACTCGCCTGGCCGGCCGTGGCGCTGACGGTGCTGCTCGTGCTGGCGGCGCCCACCGCATACGCGAGCACGACGTGGCTCGCGCCGGTCGAGGGCACGTTCCCGGTCGCCGGGCCGAAAGCGTTCGCCGGGACCGGTGGCTACGGTGTCGACGAACACGACCTGGCAATCGACCGCGCACTGCTCGTGTATGTAGCCACCCACCATCCCGGCTCGCGCTGGGCGCTGTTGTCGGTTGCCTCGGACACCAGCTCGCCGCTGATCCTGATGGGGCTGGACGCAGGCGCGCTGGGCGGCTACAGCGGGACCGACCCCGCGGTCGACGGCCCGCGCCTGGCGGGCATGGTGGCGCGCGGGGAAGCCCGCTACGTGCTGCTCGGCGGCGAGTACTCGCTGCGCGGTGGCAACCTCGCCACCAAGGCAGTGCTGCGCGCGTGCAGCGAGCTCGCGCCATCAGAATGGCACAGCCCCGTCGCCTACCCCTACGGCCTCGTGCTGTTCGACTGCGCCGGTGAGGAAAGGGCACTCGCGGCCGCGGGGTGAGGGTCAGCGACCGGGTAGTCGAGAACCACACGGATCAAGCACGCAGCGAGCGTGGCGTGCTACGCACGCGCGCGAGCGAGGACGCGGGCAGCGCCGGTCAGCGGCTCTCAAGCGGCGACGGACAGGTCGTGGTGAAAGGCGCGGGCGAAGAGCTCGCGCTCGCGTCTGGCCGCCCAGCGTGGCACCGCTGACTCGCCGTCGGCGTTCAGTCGCAGCTGTACCACCTCGCCCGACAGCTCGATGCTGGTCGAGCGCACCAGCTGGTCGCGCGAGCGCTCCAGATCCTCGGCGAGGCGCAGCAGCGTCGCGCAGCGGTTCAGGCGCTCTGCGTCGCCATCGCCGAACAGTGGCGCCATCGGTCCGGCAGCGGGCGTGCCCTTGCGGTGATAGCGGGCGGCCTGGGCGACGATCGCGGTCTCCACCGGCGCGAACCCAGGCAGGGCGCCGTTGAGGATCAGGTAGCGCGAGTGCTTGTGGTGGTCGTCGTAGTCGATCGACATGCCGATGTCGTGCAGCATCGACGCCGCCCAGAGCAGTTCTCGCTCACGCGGGTCGCCCTCGTGCAGCCCCAGCGCGGCCAGCTCGTCGAACATCCCCAGCGCCAGCGTCGCGACGTGCTCGGTGTGGTCCATGTCCACGTGGTACTGCGCCGCCATGTTCAGGACACTCGAGCGGCGCACGTCCTCGAACAGCGGCGGTTCATGCGCCACGAGCAGGCGCTCGAAGAACACCCCCTCGCGCAGCCCCGCCTCGGTCGCCTCCAGCGCCTGGAAGCCGCCGGCCTGCAGCACCCCCTGCACGACCACCGCCCCCGCGAGGATCAAATCCGCCCGTGCGGGCTTGATGCCGGGGACACTCGCGCGCTCGGACGCCGGCAGCGCGGCCAGGCGCTGCACGAGCTCCTCTAGCACCTCCGCCTCGATGATCATCCCCTGCACGCCGTTGGAGGGCAGCCCCTCGGAGCGCTGCGCCGCGGCGGCGAGGTTGCGCACTGTCCCCCCCGTTCCCACCAGGCGCCCGCCGCGTGGCCGGCCGTCCTCGTCGCTGAGCCAGGTCGCGCCGGTGAGCTGCTCGGCGACGTGTTCGCGCAGCTCCTCCAGCTGCTTGCGCTTGGCCGGCCCGTCGGGCGGCAGAAAGCGCTCGCTCATCCTGACCGTTCCCAGCCGCCAGGAGCCCGAATCGCGCGTCAGCCGATCGAGGACCTGCACCAGCTGCAGTGAGCCGCCGCCCAGGTCGAGCACGCTGCCCTCGCGCAGCGTCGTGGAGTTCACCGCAGCCAGGTAGCCGTAGCGGGCCTCCTGCTCACGACTGAGCACGCGGATCGGAAAACCCAGCTGCGCCCGCGCGCGCTCCAGGAAGCCCGCCGCGTTCTCGGCGTCGCGGATCGCGCTCGTGGCGACCGCGTCCACCGCGTCCGCGCGAAGACCGCTCGCGCGGCAGAAGTGCGTGAAGACGTCCAGCGTGGCCAGCGCGCGCTCCATCGGCTGCTCACCGAGCACCCCCGTGGCCATCATCCCTTCGCCAATGCGCACCGGCTCATAGATCTCGTCGGTGCGCTTCCACCAGCCCTCGCCGGCCATGAACACGACCAGGCGGAAGGAGTTCGACCCGAGGTCGATTACCGCAAGACGTTCGTTTGACAGCATGCTCTGAGCGTATTCGCCGTCCCGGAGGGTCCCGAAACGTGGGCCCGACGGCGGGCGCTCAGTTCAGCGCGCTGGCCTTGGCGTGCTTGGCGGCGTACATCGCCCGGTCGGCTTCCGCGAGTACCTGCTCGGAGCTCACGGTGCGATCGTGCACGAGCGCAAAGCCGATGCTCGCGTGCGGGTGAAGCACGGCGTCGCCCGCGTCGACGCTACACGCCGGCAGCACGCGCGCCAGGCCGTCTGCCACCACGGCAGCGCCTTCCTCGTCGATGTGCGGAAGCAGCACCGCGAACTCGTCGCCGCCCATCCGAGCCACGAGGTCCGTTTCACGGAGCCTG
>JBOGXX010000328.1:0-4327 GCA_050696475.1 Solirubrobacteraceae bacterium
CCCCGATCTCGAGCAGCTCACGGCCCGCGAGCGCGAGGTCCTCCAGCACATCGCCCGCGGCTACATGTACAAGGAGATCGCCCACCGGTTGGGGATCTCGACGAAGACGGTCGAGGCGCACGTCTCCGCCGTGCTGCGCAAGCTGCAGCTCTCGAGCCGCCACGAGCTGAGCCGCTGGGCGGTGCAGCGGCGGCTTGTGTCGTTCGACGCCGGAGTCGGCCAGGGCTCGGCCCGCCCGGGTTCCCCCTAGATGATTGATTCCACGGTTTTAGGCGCAGTAGTCGGCGAGGGCTCGGCTGGGGCGGCCGAGTTGGTGGTTGAGGGTGATGGCGGCGGCGAGGGTGAGCAGGCGTTGCAGGATGCGCTCTCGCAGGCCGGGGAGGGTTCTGGCGCCGTGTCGCTCGAGCGTGAGCGTTCCCTTGCAGGTCCAGAAGATGCTCTCGATGCGTTGGCGGATCGGGGCGAGGTGTGGTCCTCGGCCGGGCTCGTCTTTGCGGCGGGGTCTGAGGATCGTGGCGTCGAGGTCGCTGACGGCTTGAGCGAACGCTCGCCCGGCGTAGCCCTTGTCACCGATCAGCGTCTCGCCTCCTTGGCGACGGGCGCGAGCGAGCAGTTCGAGTGCGACCTCGCGCTCGTCGCGTTTGGGAGAGGCGACGGTCACGGCTCGGGGTGTGCCGTCAGGCGCGAAGATCCCGTGCAGGCGAAATCCCCAGAAGAACCGGCTGTGGCTGCGGCAGTAGCCGTAGTCGGCGGCATCAGCGAGCGCCGATCGCTTGACCGTCTCACGGCTCCTGGCGCACTCCACCGGAGTGGAGTCCACCAGCAGCAGATCGTCGTAGAACCCCGGGCTCTGGGAGGCGAAGACCCCCATCAGCCACTCCAGGCTGTCGGCCAGCCGCCGGCGACGCTTGAAGTAGCCGGCCTGACCCGGGATCGTCGGGAACAGGTGACGCAGCTGCTTGCGCGCTGTCCGCAGGAACCGCCGGTCAGACGGGATCCCCATGATCGCCTGCGCCACGCACAACGTGACGACCTCCGCGTCTGTGAGGCTTCGCCTGGCGTTCTCAGGCTTCTCGGGCAGGAGATCGTCAGCCGTCACATAAACGGCAATGAGCAGCAGGTCGAGGTCGGCGTCCATCGAGGCCCCCTTAGGTCGGCGACGGTATTGAGCACCGCCGACTTCGACCCTGCTGCCTACAAACCCTCGAAAAACACGGCCCCCGCCATGGAATCAATCATCTAGGCGCAATCGCCCGGCTGGACGATCAGTACGCGCCGCGGCGCGTCAGCACGGCCGGCAGCGTCTTCAGCAGGATCGTCAGGTCGAGCGCCAGCGACCAGCGCTCGAGGTAGATGAAGTCCAGGTTGACGAGCTCGTCGAAGTCGAGTTCGGAGCGGCCAGAGACCTGCCACAGCCCGGTGATGCCCGGCAGCACCAGGTAGCGCTTGCGGTGCCAGTCCTCGAGCATCGCGTAGTCGCGTTCGGGCAACGGGCGCGGGCCGACCAGCGACATGTCGCCGCGCACCACGTTGACCAGCTGCGGCAGCTCATCCAGCGAGAAGCGGCGTAGCAGCCGCCCGACCGCCGTCAGGCGCGGATCCTCGCGAATCTTGAACAGCGCGCCTGAGGCCTCGTTGAGATCTTCCAGCTCGGCCTGGCGCTCCTCGGCGTCGGAGGACATCGTGCGGAACTTCAGGCAGGCGAACGGACGCTGGCCGATGCCGCGGCGCATCGAGCGGAACAGCACGGGCCCGCGCGAGCTGAAGCTGACCGCCAGCGAGATCACGGCCAGCAGCGGGCTGAGCACCAACAGCAGCAGCGTGGCGCCGAGGATGTCGAACGTACGCTTGAGCGCGAAGTCGACGCCCTCGAACACGGGCGGGCCGAGCTCGAACAGCGGCACCGATTGCCCCGGCACGAACTCGGCACGCTGAATCAGGATCTCCATCGTCGAGGGCGCCAGACGCACGCGCACACCGCGCCGATGGCACTGGTCGACGAGCTCGAGCGCTTCGTCCTGAGGGAAGTCGGGGTCAGCGACGATCACCTCGTCCACGCGCTCGGTGCTGAGCACGCGGTCGAGGTCTCCCAGCGAGCCGAGCGCCGTGAGGCCGTTCGCCGGCAGCGCCGTCGGTGCGAGGAAGCCCACCACGTGCACCGGCGAGTGCTGCGCGTCGCCGAGCGCGCTGGCGACATCCCGGATGTGCTTGCCGCGACCGACCAGCACCGCGCGGCGCTGGTAGCCGGCCGCACGCAGCAGAACGCCCGTCAGCCGTTCGTAGAGAGCCCGCGCGGAGGCGATGTAGATGATCGAGAAGCTCAGCGAGCTCCAGAAGATGTAGTAGCTGGAGAAGCGTTCGCCGTTGACCAGCGCGAAGATCACGGCCACGAACGCGACCTGGAAGAGCGAGCCCACGATGCGCGAGAGGCCGGGACGCAGCGCCCGCTGCGCGTACAGGCCCGAACGCGCGAACAGCAGCGCCGTCAACAGGTAGGCGAAGGGCAGGAAGTGCTTCGCCGTTTCGAGGGCATTGGCGAGCTGCACGGGCCCGTGGACGGCTTCCTTGAGCACGAGCGCGGTGAGGACCGCCAGCGCCACACCGGCGAAGTCCAGCACCAACAGCGAGGCCACCCGCGCGAGGCGCCGCACGGTGGACATGCGCAGCAAGAACGACAGCGCCGGCGGGCGCTTGCGGCGGATGTCCTGCTCGGAGAGCTCGCTGCGCCACACGGCCGTGCTCAGCGGCAGGCGAGCCGCAGCCGCCTGCCCCGCCAAAGAGGGGGAGGGCTTGGAGCGAGCGCGCGCCGGGGGAGCTGCCGGGGTGGAGGTTCCCGCGGGGCGTGGTCCCATCTCACTGCTCACAACACCGCACACTCGCAGACGGAGCGGTTGCGCGGCTTCTCAGCACAGCTAGGCAGGCCGTCTTGCACGCAGCCGGGCCCCCGCCGCTCAGATGGCGCCGCCACCCATGAGCAGCTCGACGCCGGACTGATCGATCGTGCGCTGCAGGCCTTCGCGCAGCGAGACCTCAGGTGACCAGCCGAGCAGCTCCGTGGCGAGCTTGATGTTGGGCTTGCGCTGCTTGGGGTCGTCTGTGGGCAACGCCTCGTAGATGATCTCGGCGCCCGAGCCGGTCAGCTCTTTCACGATCTCCGCCAGTTCAAGCAGCGTGAACTCGTCGGGGTTGCCGATGTTGACGGGATCGTGGTAGCCGGACTCGGCGAGCGCGATCATCCCGCTGATCAGGTCGCTGACGTAGCAGAAGGAGCGTGTCTGGCTGCCGTCGCCGAACACCGTGATCGGCCGGTTGGCCAGCGCCTGCCGCAGAAATGTGGGAATCGCGCGGCCATCGTGCGGACGCATCCGCGAGCCATACGTGTTGAAGATCCGCATGATCGCCGTGTCGACTCCCTGTTGGCGGTGATAGGCCATCGTCAGCGCCTCCGCGTAGCGCTTGGCCTCGTCGTAGACGCCGCGCGGGCCGATCGGGTTGACATGCCCCCAGTAGCTCTCCGACTGCGGATGTTCGAGCGGGTCCCCGTAAACCTCGCTGGTGGAGGCGATCAGGAACCGGGCTCGCTTGGCCTTGGCCAGGCCGAGTGTTTGGTGGGTGCCGTAGGAGCCGACCTTCAGCGTGTGCAGCGGCAGTCGCAGGTAGTCGATCGGCGAGGCGGGCGAGGCGAGGTGATAGACGAAGTCGACCGGCTCCTCGACGAAGTAGGGCTCGATGATGTCGATCCCGAGGTGGAGGAAGGCGTCGGGGTCGCGAATGTGCTCGATGTTGGCAAGCGAGCCTGTCTCGAGGTTGTCCACGCAGATGACGCGGTTGCCGCGCGCGATCAGCTCATCGCACAGGTGCGACCCGAGGAAGCCGGCGCCGCCGGTGACAAGGCACGTGCCCATCGCGTAGAAGCTTAGTGATTCGCGCCTCTATGCTTTTGGACATGGCCTCAACCGAGGAGCATCTGACAGTCGCGCCGATCGTGGGACCCGAGGATCCGCGACGTTTCACCGACTCTGGCATCGAGATCGCAGAGCTCTACACGCAGGACGATCTGCCGCAGACGCTGGACCTCGGTGTGCCGGGCGAGTTCCCGTACGCGCGGGGCGTGCATCGCGAGATGTACCGCAAGCAGACGTGGACGATGCGCCAATACGCGGGCTACGCCTCGGCGAAGGAGTCCAATGAGCGCTACCGCTATCTGATCTCCAAGGGCTCCACGGGCCTTTCGATGGCATTCGATCTGCCCACCCAGCTGGGGCTGGACTCCGACAACCCCCGTTGCCTGGGCGAGGTGGGGCGCACGGGCGTGGCGATCGACACG
>JBOGXX010000329.1:0-3852 GCA_050696475.1 Solirubrobacteraceae bacterium
CCATCGCGCTGCGCAGGTGATCAACTCCCACCCGGGGGTGTCCCACAACTACCTGCGCAACCATGAATTCAATTTGTGGTTCACGATCGCCACCGAGCCCGACTCCAAGCTCGGTCTGGAGGGGACGCTCGAGGTGCTCGCGCGCGAGGCCGGCGCCGAGTCGGTGCGCCAGCTGCCGACGCTCAGGCTGTTCAAGATCCGCATGGATCTGGAGATGGAGGGCGGGACCGACGCGCTCTCGAGCGCCGCCGAGGTCAAGGAGCCGATCGAGCTCGAGGCCCAGCCCTACGACGAGCTCGACATCGCCGTGATCCGCGCGCTACAGGGCGACATGCCCGTGGTCGAGGAACCGTACGCGCCCGCCGCGGCCGAGCTCGGCATCGCCCAGGAGCGCCTGCTCGACCATCTTGCGGGCATGCAGGAGCGCGGCATCCTGCGTCGCGTGGCCGCGATCCTCTACCACCGGCGCGCCGGCTTCTCCGCCAACGGCATGGGCGTGTGGAAGGTCCCCGACGAGCAGATCCTCGAGATCGGCTGTCGGATGGCGGCCGTGCGGGGTATCTCCCACTGCTATGAGCGCCCCACCTACGAGGACTGGCCGTACTCGGTCTTCACGATGGCCCACGGGCGCTCCAAGGAGGAGTGCGACGCGGTACTCGACTCGATCGCCGAGCGCACCGGCATCTGCGAGCGCGCGACACTGTACTCCTCCACCGAGTTCAAGAAGATCCGGCTGCTGTACTTCACCGAGGACTTCAAGAACTGGGAGCGCGCGCACGCTTGAGCGCGGGGTCGTGACCGCCTCGCCCACCGACACACGCTCAGCCGAGCTCTACCGGCGGGCGCTCCGGTCGATCCCCGGCGGGGTCAACTCGCCCGTCCGCGCGATGCACGCGATCGAGCGCTCCCCGATCTTCGTCGCCAGGGGCGAGGGCGCGGAGCTCCTCGACGTCGACGGAAACAGGTTCATCGACTATGTCTGCTCGTGGGGGCCGCTGATCCACGGCCACGCCCACCCGCACATCCTCTCGGCGGTGATCGAGGCGGCGGCGCGCGGCACCAGCTTCGGGGCGCCGATCGCCGCCGAGGTCGAACTGGCGGAGGAGGTCGGGCGGCGGATGCCCGCGGTGGAGATGCTGCGCATGACCTCATCCGGCACCGAGGCGGCGATGACGGCGATCCGCCTGGCGCGTGCAGCCACCGGACGCGAGACGATCTTGAAGTTCGCCGGCGCCTATCACGGCCACTCCGACGGGCTGCTGGCCCAGGCCGGCTCCGGCCTGGCGACGCAGGGGCTGCCGGCGAGCCCCGGCGTGCCCGCGAGCGCGGCGGCAGGCACGATCATCGTGCCATGGAACGACCCCGACGCCCTGCTCGCCGCCACCGAGCGCCACGAGCTCGCGGCGATCCTCGCTGAGCCGCTCCCGGCCAACATGGGGCTGGTGCCGCCCGCGGACGGCTTTCTGGCGCTCCTGCGCGAGCGTGCCGAGGCGACCGGCGCGCTGCTCGTGCTCGACGAGGTGATCAGCGGCTTTCGCGTCGCCCGCGGCGGCGCACAGCAGCTCTTGGGCGTCCGCGCGGACATCGCGATCGTCGGCAAGGTCATCGGTGGCGGGCTGCCGGCGGCGGCGCTGGGCGGACGTGCGGAGCTGATGGAGATGCTCGCGCCCGCAGGCGCGGTCTACCAGGCGGGAACGCTTTCCGGCAACCCGGTCGCTGTTGCCGCCGGCCTGGCGACGCTCGAGCTCCTGGACGAGTCGGCGTACGCGCGCCTGGACGCGATCACCGAGCGCCTGGCCGGCGGTCTGCGCGATGCGGCGGCGGCCGCGGGCCAGGCTGTGCAGGTTCGAAGCGCGCCGGGGCTGCTGACCGTGTTCTTCAGCGCCGAGCCGGTGCGCTGCTTCGCTGATGCGCAGGCGTGCGAGCGCTCTGCGCACGCGGCCTGGTGTCGCGAGCTGCTGGCCCGCGGCGTGTACCCGCCGGCCTCTCAGTTCGAGGCGTGGTTCCCCTCGCTCGCGCACTCCTCCGAGCACCTCGCGCGCACGCTGGAGGCGGCCGCAGACGCCTTCGCGGCTTTGCCGGCGGCTGAGCGATGAGCTCCGAGGCGGCCACGGCGACAGGAGCGCTCCAGCGGCTGCGCGCGCTGCTGCTCGACGGCGGCGGGCTGATCGCCAAGCTCGTCGGGTCCAGTCCCGTCGAAATCGCCGGCGGCGGCGCGACGGAGGCCCGGAGCCCGTCGGCGATCGCCGCCGCAGGCCCCAGGGCGGCCGGCAGGCGCGGGGAGTACGAGCTGCTCGTCGAGGCGATCTACGAGGGCTACCTGCTCCACTACGGCGAGCCGCGCGTCGTGCGCGTGCCAGACGCCGATCTGCGACTGCTGGCCGGCGATCGCCTGTACGCGGTCGGGCTGGCACGCCTGGTGGAGCTGGGCGACATCTGCGCCGTCGCCGAGCTGGCTGACACGATCACCCTGAGCGCGCTCGCTCAGGGCGCGGGCAGCGCGAGGCTGGCGGACGCCGTCTGGCAGGCGGGCGCGTACGCGGTCGGCTGGGGTGCAAGCGAGCTCCACAGCCGCGCCAAGGAGCTCGTGCTGGCGGGCGCCCCCGAGGCCATCGAGGCGATGCGCACAAGCGCGATAGCCGCGTCGGCGGCGGACTGAATCGCGCCTCGGTATTGTTTGCGCGCGGTGCCAGACAAGCGAGCTAAGCACAAGTCCAAATACACGCTCGACCGGGGAGTTCCCGGCGCATTCGAGGGTGAGACGGTCACGCGCCGGAGGTTCATGACCGGGACCGCGCACACGGCCGGCGCGGTGGCGGCTGCCTCGTTCACGCTGCCGGCCCTCGGGTTCGCCCTCGGGCCGATCTTCGAGCACAACACGATCCGTTGGGAAGCGGTCGGCACCGTCGACCAGTTCACCGACCTCAACTACACCCCGACGGTCCTCACGGTCACCCCCGGCATCGGCGAGGCCGGCAAGACGACCGTGTACATGCGCAAGCACAACCCCGAAATCGACACCGACGTCTATGACCGCAACACGCCCTACGTGGCGGTCTCCGACCGCTGTGCGCACCTCGGCTGCCCGGTTCGCTGGGTGAGCGCCGCCGAGCGCTTCATCTGCCCGTGCCACGGCGGCGTATATGACCTGCTGGGCAAGCCTGTGGCCGGCCCGCCGGTGCGACCGCTGGACCGCTTCTACACGCGCGTGACGGGCGAAGACGTCGAAGTGGGTCCGCGCTTCAGCGTCAACAGCGAGCTGCGACGCTTCTCGCCGCGTGACCCCGGCGAGCCGCTGGACGGCATCGGGCAGTACCTCTACCCCTCCCGACCGGACGCCCGCAAATAGGCGAGCGAGAGATCGACCGTGCCAAAGCTGCCAAAGCTGCCCGCCCCCCCGCTGCCGGGGCCCCTGCAGGAACCGCCGCCGCGTCCCAGCGAGGACAACGGCGGGGGCGGCCCCTTCGAGGAGGCCAAGCAGGCCGGGATCACGACCGTCGCGTGGGTCGACGAGCGCACGTCGCTGAGCGGCGCGGCCCGCTGGATGATGTTCCGCAAGGTGCCCAAGGGCACCAACTGGTTCTACACGCTCGGCTCGGCGACGATGTTCGCCTTCCTCTCCCAGGCCGTCACAGGTGTGTTCCTGGCGATGTTCTACCGCCCCGACCCATCGGGCGGGGCGTACGAATCGATCCGCCACGTCACCAACGAAGTGTTCCTCGGCCAGTTCGTGCGCGGTATGCACAAGTGGGGTTCGAGCGTGATGGTGGTGCTCGTGTTCATGCACATGGGCCGCACGTTCTTCTTCGGCGCCTACAAGTACCCGCGCGAGCTGAACTGGGTGATCGGCGT
>JBOGXX010000330.1:0-2938 GCA_050696475.1 Solirubrobacteraceae bacterium
ATGCGCACCTTGTGGTGCACCTCATAGCGCTCCTTCAGGCCGCGGAGGATCGCGATCGCATCCGGCACGGTGGGCTCGCCGACCATCACCGGCTGGAAGCGGCGCTCGAGCGCGGCGTCCCGCTCGATCTGCCGGCGGTACTCCTCCAGTGTGGTCGCGCCCACGCAGCGCAGTTCGCCGCGCGCGAGCATCGGCTTCAGGAGGTTCGCCGCGTCGACCGAGCCCTGGGCGGCGCCGGCGCCGACGATCGTGTGCAGCTCGTCTAAAAACAGGATGATCGTGCCCTCGCCCTCGGCGACCTCCTTGAGCACGCCCTTCAGGCGTTCCTCGAACTCGCCGCGGTAGGCAGCGCCGGCGATCAGCGCGCCCATGTCCAGCGCGATCAGGCGCCTGTCACGCAGCGTCTCGGGGACGTCGCCGTCGACGATCCGCTGGGCCAGCCCCTCGACGATCGCTGTCTTGCCCACGCCTGGCTCGCCGATCAGCACCGGGTTGTTCTTGGTGCGCCGGCTGAGGACCTGGATCACGCGACGGATCTCGTCGTCACGCCCGATCACCGGGTCGAGCCTGCCCTGCGCGGCTGTCTCTGTGAGGTCGCGGCCGAAGCGCTGCAGCGGTGTCTGCTCCTCCCCGGGAGCGCCCGCCCGCGCACCGGAGCCGGCTCCGTCAGGCGGTGTCATCTCGGCTCCTGCGTCTGGCTGGGTTGGCTGGGAACGGCGAGCGAGCATCGGCGGCGCGCACCAGCTCCAGCCCGCCGCGGTAAGGGACCGTCAGCTCGGCGCGGAAGGAGCGGCGCACCTCCTCGAGCTCGTTCGCCAGGCGCACCTGCGCCCGCAGCGCTTCCAGCTCGATCTGTTCGATGTGCGCCTGCATGCCGTCGATCTCCTCCTCCAGGCGCAGCACGCGCTCGACACCAGCCAGGTTGAGACCGAGCTCGGCCGTCATCTCCTGGATGCGGCGCAGCTTCTCCACGTCCTCCTGCGAGTACAGCCGAGTGCCCTTGGGCGAGCGCTGAGGCTCGATCAGCCCGCGGGTCTCGTACATGCGCAGCGTCTGCGGGTGCATGTTCGCCAGCTGCGCGGCGACGGAGATCATGAACACGCCCCGGTCGCTGTCCATCTGCACCCGCACGAGCGGCCCGCGGCCGCGATGCGGCGTCGGTGTGGGGATCTCGCCGTCTGCGCCGGCCATCAGCTCTCAGTGCCCTCGCCCGGCTCTGCGCCCGCACCCGCACCGGCGGCGGCCGATGACGGCGAGCCGTTGCTGAACAACCCGGCGCGCGGATCGCTGGCGTCCATCGTCTTGGACAGCTCCTCGATCGCCTGCTCCTGCTCCTTGCTGAGGTTCTGCGGCACGTCGATCACGAAGCGGTAGTGGATGTCGCCTCTTTGCTGGGTCCCGCCCGCCGATCCCTTTCCTGAAAGCTTCGGCGGGCCCTCTCCGCGCAGGCGCTGCACGGTGCCGTGGGCGGTGCCCGGGCGCACGCGCAGCGTCTTGGTGCCGTTCAACGTCGGCACCTTGACCTCCGCGCCTCGCAGCGCCTCGGGGATCGTCAGCGGCACCTCTACCTCGAGGTGCTCGCCCTTGCGCTTGAACAGCGGCGAGGGATCCACGTGGGTGATCAGGTACAGGTCGCCCGGCGGACCGCCGTTGCGGCCGGACTCGCCCTTTCCAGCAAGCCGGATGCGGCTGCCGTCGCGCACCCCCGCCGGGATGTTCACGCGCAGCCGCTTGACCGTGCGCACCGCGCCCGCTCCGTTGCACGTCGGGCAGGGGTCCTCGATCACCGTGCCCGAGCCGCCGCACAGCGAGCAGGGCTGGGAGATCGAGAACATCCCCTGTCCCTGCGTCTCGATCCCGCGGCCCTCGCAGCGCGGGCACACCGACGGAGCGGTGCCCGGCTTTGCGCCGGTGCCGTGACAGGTGGGGCAGCTGGCGTGCATCGGAACCTGCAGCGGCACCTGCGCGCCGGCGACCGCCTGCTCGAAGGAGATCGACACCTGCGCCTCCAGATCGGCGCCCCGCTCCGCGCGCGCTTTGGTGCGCACGCGCCGGCCGCTGGCGGAGCCTCCGAACAGGTTGGAGAGGATGTCGCCCATGGAGGAGGCGTCGAAGTCGAAGTTGCCGAAGCCGCCGAAGCCGGGCCCGGCGGCGCCGGCGAACGCACCGGAGCCGCGGTCATACTGCTTGCGCTTCTCGGGGTCGCCGAGCACGTCGTGGGCCTGGGAGATCTCCTTGAAGCGCGCCTCCGCCTGCTTGTCGCCGGGGTTGCGGTCCGGGTGGTAGCGGCGGGCGAGCTTGCGATACGCCTTCTTGATGTCCTCGGCGCTCGCCTGCTTGTCGACCCCGAGCGTCTTGTAGTAATCGGGTCGCGTTGCCATGTGCCGCCCCGCCCTATGCCGCCACGAGCACGCGCGCCGGCCGGATGACGCTGGCGCCCATGCGATAGCCGGCCTGGTAGACCTCCACCACGGTCCCGCTCGCAGCCCCGTCGGGACCCTGCGGGGCCGTGGCCACCGCCTCGTGTACCTCCGGGTCGAACGTCTCGCCGGCGGGCGAGAACGATTCGATGCCTGCACGCGCCAGCGCCGCGCCCAGCTCCGTACGCACCAGCCGCACGCCCTGCAGCAGCGGGTCGTCCTGCGCCGCCGCCTCGAGCGCGCGATCGAGGCTGTCGAGCGCCGGCAGCAGCTCCTTCGCCAGCAGGCTGACGCCGCGCTGCTGCGACGCGGCCGCCTCGCGCGCGACGCGCTTGCGGTAGTTCTCGAAGTCGGCCTGCGTGCGCTGGGCGAGCGCGAGGTACTTGTCGCGCTGCTCGGCGATCGCGACCAGCTCGTCTATGTCGCCCCGCAGCGCCGCCTCGCCGTTGGCCTCGACGACGGCCTCGGCGCCGGCCTCGGCGGGCGCGTCGACGACAGGCGACGGCGCGCCCTCGGGC
>JBOGXX010000331.1:0-2705 GCA_050696475.1 Solirubrobacteraceae bacterium
CGCGCCGGGCTCTGACAGCGCTCGCCACGCGCTCTGCGGCCGGCTCGGGCAGACGCTCCGCGAGGAGCTTCGCGCGGTAGCGCAGCACCCGCGGCGCGAGTTCCGCCCGCGTCTGCGCCCAGCGCCGGTTGCGCACCACCAGGCCGCCCCAGGTGAGGGCGTCCTCGCTGTCGGCAAAGCGCAGCTTGTACGCGTGCTCGCCGACACCGAGGTCGAGCCGCCGCTGTCCGCGCGCGATCGCGTCCTGCAGGGCCGCGAGGATCGTGAGCATCGACGGCTTGAGATCCGCGTGAGCCTCAGACCAGCCCCCGTTCCAGTACTTCACCTCATCGCCCGCGGCGATGAACAGCTGAACGGAGATCGGCTCTCCCTCGATCTCCGCGGCCCACAGACGCAGACGGTCGGGACCGAGCGTCGACGCCGCCTCGCGCAGCATCTCCGCAAGGCCCTCGCGTGCGAGGTTCGAGCTGCCGCGCCCCTGCCAGCGGCCCGCGTGCAACTCCAGCAGCGCCCGCAGCGCCCGCTCGACCTCTGCCGGCTCGACGATCTGGCGGACGCTGCCGCCACGTTGCTCCAGCCGCCGGCGCAGCCGCCCCATCTGTCCGCGGAAGTTGCGCGAGCGCGCGGCCAGCCACGCCTCGGGCGAGCCGTCCGGGAGCGTCACGCAGGGCGCCGGATAGCTCGAGTTGCGATAGCGCCCCAGACGAACGCCATCCCATCCCCCGGCGAGCCGGCGCGTCCAGCTCGAGGCGATCGGGACCGCCTCGAAGGAGACCAGGTCAGGTCGCGGACGCAGCTCCATCAGGCTCTGGCGCAGCGCTCCGACGACATCTCGCTCACGCCCGCCCGAGCACAGGATGTCCACACGATCGGACACTTCCGCCCCGAGGAAGCGCACGTCCGTTCGCCCGCCGCGCGCTTTCTGTGCGAACCACGGGGCGAGCGCGACCAGCTCACCGTCTTCGCGCACGGCGATGATCCGCAGCACGCTCTGTGCGGGCGCCATCCGCCGCCACCACGACAGCATCCACCCGGGGGCGCACAGCGGCAGCGACCGCCCGACAGCGAGAGCGTCCCACTCCGATGCGATCGCCTCCGCGCTCGCGACATCTTCGATAACGCTCGCGCTCGCCACAGCCCTAATCTATTGTGCGGCGGAGCCTGCTCGCCCGTCGGCGGGGAGCCGCGGGGGCTATGATCTCCCCGCCGCTCCGCGCGCTCCTTTCCGAAGAACCGAAAGAGACTGATGTTCAAATCGATCGTGGTGGGAACAGACGGTTCCGATACGGCCAACCAGGCGGTGCGCCAGGCCGTCGATCTCGCTCGCGCCGTTGGTGCCAAGCTCGAGCTCGTGAGCGCCTACGAGCCTGTGCCGGCTCAGCGTCTGAGCGAGGAACGCCGCCAGGCGCCCGAGGATCTGCAATGGACGATCAGCCCGCGCGAGGACGTCGACGCCAAGCTCGAGCAGGCCGCGTCGATCGCCCGCGAGGCCGGCGTTGCGGTTGATGTGTATCCCCGTCAGGGCGACCCGGCCGACGCGATTCTGGACATCGCCGAGGAGCGTGAGGCCGACCTGATCATCGTGGGCAACAAGGGCATGACCGGTGCAAAGCGCTTCCTGTTGGGCTCTGTGCCCAACAAGGTCTCCCACCACGCTCCCTGCTCGGTGCTGATCATCCGCACTAGCTGAGGCACTCGCGCGGCGCTGGCCAGCCGGCTGCTGTCAGTCGCCGAGGCGTGCTCGCAGACGGCGCAGGCCCTCCGGCGCGAGGTAGCGAATCGCGGGAAGCGGATCGCGCGGGTCCCACATCGAATGGGCGGCGAACGGAGCGAGCGCCAAAGCGCCGAGCACTCCTCGGGGTCCCGAGACAGAGCCGGCGGCGAGATCGCGGTTCAGCCACTGAAAGCGCGCACCAGGGCGGGCGAGGGCTGCCGGTGCGTCTGCGAGCCCGAGTGCCAGCGAGGCCCACAGCGCCGGCAGGTTCGCGCCGGCGCCGGTGGCGAGCGCCATCGAGCCATAGAAGCGGCCGTTGAAATCGGTGATCGTGGGGGTGCCGTCCTGGTCGCGCACGAACTCGATCTGGGCCAGGCCGAACCAGCCGAGGTTCCCCACGAGCGCGCGGACCCCGCGGGAGAGATCGCGATCGGGCGCGACAACCACGCCGCGGACGGTGTCACCGGCGCCCGGTGGCCAGGTGTGCGTGGCCTCCTGGTGAATCTCGCCGACGATCTCACCGTCGCGTCCGACGACCACGATCACTGCGCCCATTCGCCCGCTCAGTGGCGCCTGCAGGAGCGGCTCGCCGCCCTGCGCGCTGATCTGCGTCGCGAGCGCCCGTCCCTGCTCCGCGGATGCGAACAGGCCGGTGTCGAAGCGCTTGGGCACGTGGTTGCGCGCCTTGACCACCACCGGCCCGCGCCATGCCTGCAGCGCCTGCGCGGTGGCCGGTTCGGTGTGCGGCGCATGCAGGCCGGCGGCCTGTGCGGCGTGGAACAGCTCGAGCTTGTCGAAGGCGCGCGCCACCACCTCGGGAGACGCATACGGCCAGAGCGCCGGCGCGATCTCCGCGCGCCGGCGCGAGAGCGCCAGCAGTCCGAGCTCGTAGGCGCAGAAGACGATGTCGTAGCCGCCCTGGCGCACGGCGGCGGCGATGTCGGCGATGAAGCGATCCTCGCCGTCTGAGCACTCGTGCACGGTGTGGTGT
>JBOGXX010000332.1:0-4243 GCA_050696475.1 Solirubrobacteraceae bacterium
ATGTCGAGGCGCCAGGGCTACCGGGCGGAGATGACCGCCCAGGAAGCGGCAGCCGAGCTGCAACTGGCGGCCCGTAACGGTCAACTCGACCCTAGCCTGGTCGAGAGCCTCATCGCACTCCTCAAGCGCGAGGGCACCAAACTAGCCGAGGATCCGGACTTCGAGGCGGAGCTGGAATTCGAGCGCCGCGTGCGACAGATGGCGGAGCCTGCCTTCTCCAGCCCGGCCCCGCGCGCACCAGTCACGTTCGGACGTAACCTGCTGCACCGCGCCCGATCGCGCCTTCCTTCCTGAGCCCTTCGATCGAAGGGCCCACACACAAAGGACGCCGCAAACGCGACGTCCCAGGTGCTGAAACCACTTAGTTCATACGGAATTCAGACACGATGTTACCTCCAGAGGGTCTAGGACTCTCAGACGTCGCACCCCTTCGGTCTCCATGCCTCGGAGTCAACGCCACCTTTGAGTAGGTTTGAGGAGCATAGCGGAGAGAGGAGCGAAATGTCCAGTTTGCGGATGCTTGTGCAGGATTGCTTGCAGAGGAAGGATCCAACGCCCCGGCTCACGGCCGTGCGGACATCGACGCATCGCATCGCAAACGTCGACAACTGTGGCCGGCGCTCAAGTTCGCGGCGCTTTCGGACGAAGCATGCAGCGACCCCAACCGATCGAGGCCATGCAATGCCCCTGTCCGTGTCGCCCCCACTACCCAGCAACGAGCGCCAGCTCGTGTTCACGAGCTCCCAAGCGGCCCGCTACCTGGGCGTATCGCTTGCCACGATCCGCCGCTGGACGGACGCAGGCCACGTGAGCTGCTACCGGACGCCGGGCGGCCAGCGACGCTTCTCCAGGGCACAGCTCGAGGACTTCGTGTCCTCGATGCAGAGCGACGCCCCGGTCGCCGGCCCCGCGCCGCTCGAGCGCGACGCGCGCGTCGCCTGATCTGGTCTGGGCTCGGCCCGCCGGGGCGCCCGCGTCAGCCGGATCGGCGCGCGTCAGCTGGCCAGGCGCCCGAACTTCTCGCGCAGCCGCCGGTAGAAGGAGGAGCCCGGCAGCTGGGCGATCGTGCCGACGTCGTTGGCGAAACGCGCTTCGATCTGCCCTCCCGCGGGGATCTCGCCCGCCGGACGACCGTCGAGCGCGAGGTCCAGCGGCTCGTGGGAGCGGTTGAAGATCGTCAGCTGATCGTCTGGCGCCACGACGAGCGCCCGTGCGCTCATGGAGTGCGGCGCGATGAATGAGACGACGAAGCCCTCCACCCCCCACGCCATCACCGGCCCGCCGTTGGCGAGGTTGTAGCCGGTCGACCCCGCAGGGGTGGCCACAACGAGGCCGTCGCAGCGCACGCTCCCCGCCTCCTCACCGTCGAGCGCGTACGCGAGCTCGGCGACGCGCTCGCCCACCTTGCGGTGGATCGCAACGTCGTTGATGGCCGTCTGACCGGCGACGTGCGAACCGCCCGCCGGTGGGCCGAGCTCGATTCCGGGCAGCCGCAGGAGCTCGAAGTCGCCGGCCAGGGCACGGCTGATGCCGTCCTCTATGCCGTACGGCTCGACCGTCGCCAGGAACCCGATAGCCCCGAAGTTGATCGCGAACACCGGCACACCCGTCCGTGCGTAGCGGCGCAGGGCCCTCAGGATCGTGCCGTCGCCGCCGAGCACCACGCACAGCTCCACGGCGTCCTTGGCCGCGACGTTCACCGCGATCCCGGGACCGGACTTCAGACCGTGCTTGCGCGTCTCCTCCTCGTCGAAGCGCAGCGTGACGCGCGCCTGCGACGCGCGCGCGACGAGCAGCTCCAGCGCCGCTGCGGTGTCATCTGAGCGGCGATGGGTGAACACGGTGATCTCCCTCACGGCTCCACCTCGCACGCCATCGAATCGAGTGTCGCAGCCTCGCGCGAGCCGCGTCCACGGCCGGGGTCCGCCAGCCAGAGGAATGTCTCGAGGTTGCCCTTCGGGCCGGCGAGCCCGGAGGAGCAGTAGCCAACGACCGCCGCGCCGAGCTCCAGCGCCTGGCGCCCGGCGCCGATCAGCGCCTCGCGTCGATCGTCGGCGTCGCGCACGACGCCGCCTTTGCCCACACGGCCACGGCCGAGCTCAAACTGCGGCTTGACCAGAGCCAGCACGTCATAGTCCGAGCCGACGCAACGAAGCACCGCTCCTAGCACCTTTCCCAGCGAGATGAACGAGACGTCCACGCACGCGAGGTCCGGCAGGGCATCGGCGCCGCGCGCCGCCCCGCCGATCCGCCCGGGAGGCAGCGCGTCGGCCGTCAGTCTCCGGGCGTTGGTGCGCTCCAGCACCGACACCCGCGCGTCGGTGCGCAGGCGGTAGTCGAGCAACCCGTAGCCGACATCCACCGCGATCACCTCGCGAGCCCCGTGCTGGAGCAGGCAATCCGTGAAACCGCCCGTCGAGCAGCCCACGTCGAGGGCGCGCCTACCCCGCACCTCCACGCCGGTCCCGGCCAGCGCGTTTGCGAGCTTGATGCCGCCACGCGAGACGAACTGCGGCGCCTCGGCGACCCGCACGCGCGTCTGCGCATCGACGAGCTCGCCAGGCTTCTCCGCGCGGCGCTCGCCCGGGCGGGGCCCCTCGAGATAGATCTCGCCGGCCATCACCGACGCAGCTGCCCTGCTGCGTGAGGGAAACAGACCACGCTCGGCCAACAGGGTGTCCAGACGGCGCTTGCCCATCGCCGGAGAACCCTTGCACAAAGCGGGCCCGCTGCCTGACAGAAAGTCGGCGTTCGCAGAACAGCTCGATGGAGCTCGAGACTTTCTGTGATCGATGTCACGCATAATCGGGTCTGCGATCGCCATCATCATTAACGATCTCGAGAGGCAGCATCCACTCTCCTGAATCCCTCCTCCCCTGAAACGGCCCGCTTCCCCGGCGGGCCGTTTCCTTTAAGGCACCGGACGGCGGCAGGTCAGGCGCCGACGATCGCCGGGCCGCTGCCGCGATTACCACGGCCGGTGATCATGCCGTCGCACCGATCGTCGGATATCGCGGCGGCCACGCGTTCGGCGATGCGCTCGCCGGTGTAGCCGACCTCCTCATGCAGCAGCGCCGGCTTGCCGTGCGCCACAAAGCGGTCGGGCAGCCCCACCCTGAGGATGCGCGCCGTCGTGCCGGCATCGTTGAGCGTCTCCCAGACCGCCGAGCCGAAGCCGCCCGCGAGCGCGCCCTCCTCAATCGTGACCAGCAGGTCGTGCTCCGCCGCCAGCTGCGCCATCAGGCCCGCGTCGATCGGCTTGGCGAAGCGAGCGTCCACGACGGTCACCCCGATGTCGGTGCTACGCAGCTCCGCAGCCGCCTCCAGCGCCTTGCCGACACCGCTCCCGTAGCCGATCAGCGCCACGCGCCCGCTGCGCGAGCCGGGCGTCGCGGCGGCATCCGCCTCGATCAGGATCTCGCCGGTGCCGATCGAGATGGCCGTGCCCTCGGCTGGCAGCGCGACACCGGTGCCCGCCCCGCGCGGGTAGCGCAGCGCGATCGGCCCCTGGTCGTAGTCGAGCGCGGTACGCAGCATGTTCACGAGCGCCGCCTCATCGCGCGGCGCCATCAGCACGATGTTGGGCAGACAGCGCAGGTAGGCGATGTCAAACGCACCGTGATGCGTCGGCCCGTCGTCGCCGACCAGCCCGGCGCGATCCATCGCGAACACGACGTTCAGCTGCTGCAGACAGACGTCGTGAACGATCTGGTCGTAGGCGCGCTGAAGGAACGTCGAGTAGATCGCTGCCACCGGCTTGACGCCCTCCAGCGCGAGGCCGGCAGCGAACAGAATCGCCTGTTGCTCGGCGATGCCCACGTCGAAGTAGCGCTCTGGCATCGCCTTCTGCAGGACGCTCAGACCGGTCCCGGAGTTCATCGCAGCGGTGATCCCCACCACGCGCGGGTCGCGTTCGCATTCGCGCACGAGCGCCTCGCCGAAGACCTGGGTGTACTGGGGCGGCGGCTCCTGCACGATCTTCGCGCGTCTGTTGCTGGCCGCCGGGGCGGCGGCCTTGGTGGGCACGCCGTTGGTGATCGACTTGGGCTTGGCCGCATGCCACTTCTCCATGCCCTCCAGGCCCCCGTCCTCGGCGGGCGCGAAGCCCTTGCCCTTGACGGTCGCAATGTGCACGACCACCGGGCGCTGGGCGGCCAGGGCCTCGCGCAGGGCCTCGCGCAGCGCGCGCACGTCGTGCCCGTCGATCACGCCCATGTACGCCCAGTCGAGCTCCTCCCACCAC
>JBOGXX010000333.1:0-3619 GCA_050696475.1 Solirubrobacteraceae bacterium
TCGCCGTGCACGTGGTTGCCCTGGGCAGGCGCGGCACGCCCGAGCGCGACGCCGCCGACGCGGTGTATGAGGCGCTGGCGCGCGGCGGATTGGAGGCTCTGTACGACGACCGCGACCTCGGCCCCGGCGAGAAGTTCGCCGACGCGGAGCTGCTCGGGTGTCCGCTGCGCCTGACGGTCGGCCGGCGCTCGCTGGAGACTGGCGAGATCGAGGTGCAGCTGCGCCGTGGCCGCCGGCAGGCGCCGGGACTGCCGCTGGCGGGTGAGCCGCAGGAGCTCCTGCGCGCGGTGGACGAGCTGTGGCGAAACTCCCCCTGAGAACGCTCGGCCTCGACCGCTCCGGGCCGGCGCCGCCGGAGGTACGGGCCGGAGCGCCGCTGCGACCGTGGACGATCCCCAACGCGATCGGCTTCGTGCGCCTGGCGCTGATCCCTGTGTTCTTGATCGTGGCGCTCGCCAGTGCCACCGGCACCGGCGCGGCGGCGACGACGCTGTTCGGGGTGATCGGCTGTGGCGACTACGCCGATGGCATCAGCGCCCGTATCAGCGGTCAGTACAGCCGCCTGGGCGCACTGATGGACCCGGTCACCGACCGCCTGCTGGTGATCTCCGGCGTGGTCGTCACCTGGCGCTTTCAGCTGCTGCCGCGCTGGGCGCTCGCGGTGCTCGCCGCGCGTGAGCTGTTGATGCTGATCGTCGGGCGCGCGGTGCTCTCGCGCGGCGCTGAGCTGCGCATCAACTGGCCCGGGCGCCTCGCTGTGGCGCCGGTCATGGGCGCGTTCTTCTTCGCGATGGCCACGCTTGGCGGATTCGCCGAAGCGCTCCTCTACGTCGGGCTCGCGCTGGCGCTTCTCGCCAGCGCCCTGTACGGCCGCTCGGTGGCGCGCCAGCTGCGTGCCCGGCCCCGCCCATAGCCTCAAGCTCAGCTTGACCTTTTGGTCTATACTCGGCGGGTGACCGGCCCAAGCCGGCGTGTTTCCAGGCCGCTTCGGCGCCGGAGAGGAGAAGTGCAGACGATGGACGAGACGTTCCCCGATCTTGGCTCGCTGACCGATGCCGAACTCAAAGACGTGATCTCGCAGCTCGCCGAGGAGGAGACCGAGATCTCCTACAGGCGCAGGATCCTGCACGGCAAGATCGACATCCTGCGCGCCGAGTTGGTCAACCGCCTGCGCCACAAGCACGAGGACGGCGAGATCGCCATCACCGGCGACGACGTCCAGCGGCTCTCCGACATCCTGGCCAATCGTCAGCAGTAGCGACGCGATGGCCCTGCACTGCACCGAGTGCGGCTTTGTCAACGGCGAGGGCGCCAACTACTGCCAGCGCTGCGGCTCGCTGCTCGCGCGCGAGGAGAGCGCCGCCGGACCTGCGGCGGGCGGGGACACGATCACCGCGACCTACCGCATCGACGAGACCGGTGAGCTCGTGCCTGTCGAGATCGAGCAGGTCACAGCGCATGGCCCCGCACTCGTCATCCGCGCGGGCGGCGGTCGTGTCGGGGAGAGCTTCGCGGTGGACGGCGAGCGCATGAGCATCGGACGACGCCCCGACAGCGAGGTGTTCCTCGACGACATCACCGTCTCGCGCGATCACGCGCTGCTGATCCGCCGCGGCGAATACTGGTACCTGGATGACTGCGGCTCGCTCAACGGCACCTACGTCAACCGCTCGCGGATCGACTCCCACCGCCTGGAGGAGGGCGACGAGGTCCAGGTCGGCAAGTACAAGCTGACCTTCCACGCGCGCTGATGAGCACCCAGGCGACACCCGCGGAGGTTGAGCAGATCGAGCTCGAGCTGGCCGCGCAGGAGCACGTCGGTCAACTCGAGCCGGGCAAGCGTCAGAAGTCGCTGACGATCGGCGCCGTCTGCAAGGCGCTCGCGCAGGAGTTCCCCGACATCTCCATCTCCAAGATCCGCTACCTGGAGGACCAGAAGCTCCTGACCCCGCGGCGCACCCCCGGCGGCTATCGCCTGTACAGCCAGGGCGACGTGGCGCGGCTGCGCACGATCCTGCGCATGCAGCGCGACGAGTTCCTGCCGCTGCGCGTGATCCGCCAGGAGCTCGCCGCCGGTCGATCGCCGGAGGCGCCGCCTGTCCCAGGCCGCGTCGGGCGCGAGAGCGCCCGCGGATGGCGTCCCAGTGTGAGCGTGCGCGAGTCCACCGGCGCGCTGTACTCGATCGACGACGTGCTCGAGGAGACCAAGGCAGAGGCCAAGCTCGTGCGCGAGCTGGAAGAGTTCGGGGTCGTCAAGGGCGAGATGCGCGGCGGTGTGCGCTACTTCGACGAGACCGAGCGCGAGATCATCGCCGCCGTCGCCGAGCTCGCCCGCTATGGGGTCGGCGGGCGCAACCTGCGGGTGTTCCGCTCATCAGCCGACCGCGAGGCCAACCTGCTGCAGCAGATCCTCGCGCCGGCGTTGCGCTCGCGAAACCCCGAGCGGCGCAAGGAGGCCGTCGACGCGCTGGAGAACCTGGCCGCGGTCGCCACGCATCTCAAGCACCTGCTGCTGATTCGCGACCTGCGCAAGATCGTCAGGTGAGCGCGCCCCGCGCGGGCGAGCCCCGGCGCCCGGCCGACCTGCGTTCGCTGATCCGCGAGATACCCGACTTTCCCACGGCGGGCATCGGCTTCAAGGACATCACGCCGCTGCTGGCGGACGCCCACGCGCTGGCCGACTGCGTGCAGCGGCTGGCCGACTACGCGCGGGCGCTCGGCGTGCAGTGCGTGGTGGCGGCCGAGGCGCGCGGGTTCCTGCTCGGGCCCGCCCTGGCGATGGAGCTCGGCGCGGGCTTCGTGCTCGCGCGAAAGCCCGGCAAGCTGCCGTATGAGACGATCAGCGCGGAGTATCTGCTCGAGTACGGCTCCAACCAGCTCGAGCTTCATAGCGACGCCATCTCGAGCGGCAGGCGCGTGCTCGTGCACGACGACCTGCTCGCCACCGGCGGCACCGCGGCGGCGTTGTGCGATCTGGTCGAGCGCTTGGGTGGCGAGGTCGTCGGCTGTGGCTTTCTGATCGAGCTCGCGTTTCTGCACGGGCGCGAGCGCCTGGCAGGGCGTGACGTCCACGCCCTGCTCAGCTACGAGTCCTAAGCTTGCCGCGTGCCCACAGCGCGCCGCACCCGCACGATCCGAGCGCCCGTCGAGCAGCTGTGGGACCTCGTGCTCGACCCGCATCACCTACCGCGCTGGTGGCCGCGCGTGACCCGCGTGGAGGCCGTGGATGGCGGCGCCTTCACCGAGGTCATGAAAACGCGCAAGGGCAAAGTCGTGCGCGCTGACTTCGACGTGGTGCGCGTCGACGAGAGCGAGCGGCTCCTGACCTGGGCACAGCGCGTGGAGGGAACGCCGTTCGAGCGGGTTCTGAGCTCCGCGGAGACCGACGTGAGGCTCGTTTCCCGCGACCGGTCGACTGAGGTCACGCTCGAGCTGCGCCAGACGTTAGCCAGGGTCTCCACACGTAGGGGCGGCGTGCTGTCCGCGATCGCGCCGCGAATCGGCGGGCGAATGGTTCGCCGCGCAGCGGAGGGGACGCTCGAGGAAGCACTCGAGGGACTCGAACGGATCAGTGGCTGAGTCCCCCGGCGCTCCGACGATGCGCTGGTGGGGCTGGGGG
>JBOGXX010000334.1:0-4609 GCA_050696475.1 Solirubrobacteraceae bacterium
GATCTGGGGTACGCCCAACCTCTTCATCGCCGACGGCAGCGTCTGTCCCACGCAGGGCTCCGCCAATCCGGCGCTCACGATCATGGCGCTCTCCTCGCGGCTTGCCACGCGGCTGCAGCGCAAGCTAACCGGGAGGACAGCATGAGCAGCAACGCCAAGCCTGAGGTGGTCGTCGTCACGGGAGCCTCGGGCGGTGTCGGCAGAGCGATCGCGCACGCGTTTGCAAAGCGCGGCAGCCACGTCGGGCTGCTGGCCAGGGGCCAGCGGGGTCTGGACGGCGCTGCGGAGGAGGTGACCTCCCTCGGCGGGCAGGCGCTTGCGGTGCCCACCGAGGTCTCCGATCACGACCAGGTCGAGGCCGCTGCCCAGGCGATCGAAGAGCGCTTCGGCGAGATCGACGTGTGGGTCAACGACGCGATGGCAACCGTGTTCGCGCGCTTCGTCGATACCGAGCCCGAGGAGTTCAAGCGAGCCACCGAAGTGACCTACCTCGGCGCCGTGTACGGCACGATGGCCGCGCTGAGGCGGATGACGGCCCGCGACCGCGGCAAGATCGTGCAGGTCGGCTCGGCGCTCGCCTATCGCTCGATCCCGCTGCAGGCCGCCTATTGCGGCGCGAAGTTCGGAATCCGCGGCTTCACCGACAGCATCCGCACCGAGCTGCGCCACGACCGGAGCCACGTCGAGATCACGATGGTCCAGCTGCCGGGTGTCAACACGACGCAGTTCAACTGGTGTCGTTCAAAGCTGCCAGATCACCCGATGCCGGTGCCGCCGATCTATCAGCCTGAGATTCCCGCCGAGGCCGTCTACTGGGCCGCGCACCACCGGCGGCGCGAGCTGTGGGTCGGCTACAGCGCCGTGCAGGCGATCCTCGCCACCAAGCTTGCGCCCAGCTTCCTCGTCGACCGCTACCTGGCAATGACCGGCTTCTCCGGCCAGCAGGTCGAAGGCATGCCGATCGACGGGGAGCGGGTCGGCAACCTGTTCGAGCCTGTGCCCGAGGATGCAGCCACCCACGGCATCTTCGACGCGCAGGCGAAGGCAAGCAGCCCGCAGCTTTGGGCGGCGACCCACCGACCGCTGCTTGGAGGGACGCTCACGGCGGCGATCCTGGCCGGCGCCGGAGCGCTCGCGAAAGCGCGTCGGTGAGCCCCGAGGGCGGCGCGCGCCCCGGCATAGTCCCGCCGCACGTTCTGCGCGAGTACGCGGTGCTCGCCGACGGCGAGCGCGGGATCCTCGTCGGCCCGCGCGGCGACTTCGTGTGGATGTGCTTTCCCCGGTGGGACTCCGACGCGATCTTCTCGTCACTGATCGGCGGCCGCGGCGCATACGCGATCACCCCGAGCGAACGACACGTATGGGGCGGCTACTACGAGCCGCGGAGCCTGATCTGGCACAGCCGCTGGTCCACGCGCGAGGCGACGATCGAGTGCCGCGAAGCGCTGGCGCTGCCCAGTCGCCCCGACCGCGCGGTCGTGCTTCGCCGGGTGCAGGCTCTGCGCGGCACCGCGCGCGTCGACGTCGCGCTGAACCCGCGCGGCGGATTCGGGGCGAGCGCTCTGCGCCGGCTCTCCAAGCGAGACGACGGCGCCTGGACAGGGCATCTGCCCGATGCGGAGCTCTGCTGGATCGGGGGCCGCGACGCCACCCCCCGGACGGACGGGCAGGGCGGCAAAGCGCTGACGCTCGCGCTCACCCTGGAAGAGGGCGAGCACCACGACTTCATCCTCGTGCTCGCCGCCCCGGGCGCCGATCACGACCCGCCCGAGGGCGAGCGGGCGTGGGAGGGCGTCGAGGCCGCCTGGCGCGAACGCGTGCCCGAGCTCGAGGACACGATTGCTCCCCGCGACGCCACCCATGCCTACGCCGTGCTGAGCGGCCTGACCAGCGCCAGCGGGGCGATGGTCGCGGCGGCGACCACGTCGCTGCCCGAGCGGGCCAGCCAGGGACGCAACTACGACTACCGCTACGCGTGGATCAGGGATCAATGCTTCACCGGGCAGGCCGTCGCCAAGGCCGGCCCGCACGCGCTGATGGACGACGCCGTGCGGTTCGTCTCCGCGCGGCTGCTCGAGGACGGTCCCAGGCTG
Organism: Solirubrobacteraceae bacterium; assembly: GCA_050696475.1. Classification (GTDB taxonomy): domain Bacteria; phylum Actinomycetota; class Thermoleophilia; order Solirubrobacterales; family Solirubrobacteraceae; genus Palsa-744. The sequence goes on from JBOGXX010000334.1 coordinate 2,094, forward strand.
AAGCCCGCCTACACGATCGTCGGAGGTGCGGTACCGGACCAGCGCAAGCTCGACCTTCCCGGCTACCCCGGCGGCTGCGACATCGTGGGCAACTGGGTCAACAAGCAGTTCCAACTCGACGCGTTCGGCGAGGCGCTGCTGCTGTTCGCCGCCGCCGCCGGTCACGACCACCTAGACGCCGAGGGCTGGCGCGCCGCCGAGACCGCTGTCCAGGCGATCGAGGACCGCTGGCGGGAGACGGGCGTGGACGCGGGCATCTGGGAGCTCGAGCCCGACGAGTGGACTCACAGTCGGCTCATCTGCGCCGCCGGACTGCGCCGCATCGCACAGTGCCGTGTGGCGGGCGAGCAGGCAGCGCGCTGGGCCTCGCTCGCCGATCGGATCGTCTCGGACACCGCCGCGCGGGCGCTGCATCCGAGCGGGCGCTGGCAGCGCTCGCCGTCCGACGCGCGTCCCGACGCCGCGCTGCTGCTGCCTGCGATCCGGGGCGGCGTCGAGCCGTCTGACCCACGCTCGATCGCGACGCTGCGCGCAGTCCACGACGAGCTCACCGAGGACGGATACTGCTACCGCTTTCGACCCGACGAGCGCCCACTGGGCATGGCTGAGGGGGCGTTCCTGCTGTGCGGCTTCGTGATGGCGCTCGCCTACGCGCAGCAGGGAGACCACGTCGCCGCCGCGCGCTGGTTCGAGCGCAACCGCGCCGCCTGCGGTCCGCCGGGCCTGTGCTCGGAGGAGTTCGACGTGCTGCAGCGCCAGCTGCGCGGAAACTTGCCCCAGGCATTCGTGCACGCGATGCTGCTCGAGTGCGCCGTGCATCAGCTCGAGCCGGAATCGCGCGCTGCGCAGGAGGCCTGATCAGCGGCATGCCGAGGACCCGTTCGCGGTCGCGCGGCCGTCGTTGCCCGGCGCGGCGGCTCGCCGTCTTGCACCTGCTCTGCGGCGCCTGCTGGCTGCAGACCTCCAGCAGACCCCGGGCTGATCGTCCCAACGGCGCTCCGGCTTGGCGCTGGCGGCTGTTCGCGCGCATCCTGGGCGCGCGCCACGTGGGTGAGGGGCTGGCGCTGGTGTGCCGCCCCTCGGCGCGCTGCTTGCGCCTCGCCGCAGCAACGGATGCGCTGCACTGCGCGAGCATGCTGGCGCTCGCGCGGATCAGCCCGCGCTGGCGTGGGCCGGCGCTGCTCAGCGCCGCCACGGCGAGCGCTCTGAGCGCCTGTGCGATGCGCTTTTCAGGACCCGCCTGACGCGCCGGCAGCGCCCGCCGGCCGGCGAGATCGACGCGGTGCGCGGCGCTGGCTACCGGCCCTGGAGCCACGCGATCGTCGCGCACAGGCCGCTGTCGTAGTCGACGCGGGGCTCCCAGCCGAGCGTCTCGCGCAGCTTGCGGTTGCTGAACGCCTGCTCGCGGCCGAGCACCTGCACTGCCTGGCGGGAGAGCAGCGGTGGGGAGCTCAGCCCGGTGGCCCCGCGCAGCAGCCGGTAGCCGTGCTCCAGCGAGAAGCCCACAGCGAGCGCCATTGGGTAGGGAACGCTCCAGCGCACCCGCGGGCAGCCGAGGCCGTCCGCGATCGCGTCGGTCAGATCCCTCCAGGTGACATCGAGGCCGTCGCCGACGTTGAAGGCGTTTCCGGGCGCCGCGTCGTGCTCGAGCGCAAGCAGCGCGGCGTCGACCAGGTTCTCGACGTAGCAGAGTCCCGCGTTCGCTCGTCCGCGGTCGATCAGCAGCATCTGCCGTGCTCTGATCGCCCTTGCGATCTCGCCGATCACCTCCCTGGAGCCGGGCCCGTAGACCGTCGCCGGACGCAGGATCACGGTCTCCATCGCGCCCGTCCTGTGCACACGGCGGACCTCCCCCTCGGCCTGCAGCTTGGTCTGCGCGTACCAGTTGCTGAAACGGCTCGCCGCGTAGGTCTCGTCGATTTGCGCCAGGCCGGCGTAGCCGTAGACGTCGGTGCTGCTGAACTGGATGAAGCGCCGCACCGACGCCGCCGTCGCGGCTGCCAGCAGCTCGCGCGTGCCGCCGACGTTGACGGCGGAGATCTCGGCCACCGTGGCCCAATCGGAGACCAGCGCGCCGCAGTGCAGGACGTGCGTGACAGCGTCGAGCGCGCGGGCGAGCGAGGGGGCGTCGGTGAGATCGCCGACGGCGATCTCCACGCCGAGCGCCTCCAGCAGCGAGGTATCGCTGCTTGCGCGCACCAGGCAGCGGACCGGGCGCCCTTCCCGGTGCAGGCGATTCGCCAGATGACTACCGATGAACCCGCTGGCGCCGGTGATCAAGCAGAGTTCGCTCACGCGAGCTTCGCGCGCGCCCGGCGGCGGATCGTGCTCGTGGCGATCCCGCGCACGATTGCCAGATTCTTGCTGGAGCTGTTCTGGCAGTCGGCCAGCACCGCGTCGAGCGCGGCCAAAAAGCCATATGCCTCCGTCTCGGAGAGCGTCAGCGGCGGCAGCAGCTTGATCACGTCGTTCTTGCCGGCGGCCATCGTGATCACGCCGTGGTCGCGGTGCAGCGG
>JBOGXX010000335.1:0-3439 GCA_050696475.1 Solirubrobacteraceae bacterium
ATTACGGTCTTCATGGCGGTTCCCTTCGTCTCGATGGACTTGTTTGCACTCGCCACGCTCCCAACAAGAGCGGACGAGGCGAAAGGGACCGCCACCTACAAACTTCTACGAGCTACGGGACAACCTCTCACCGCCGGCATGGACCTCGCTCTGGCACTCATCGAGGAGGACCTCGACCGCGATGCCGCGCTGCTGATCGCCAGGCACCTCGTTCTGTTCCTGCGCAGACCGGGCAACCAGTCGCAGTTCAGCGCAACGCTCGCCGCCCAGCGCGCCGCCCGCGAGCCGCTTCGCGAGATCCAACGGGCGCTGCTCGAGGACCTCGCCGCAGACCACACGGTGGAGGCGATGGCCGCACGCGCCCACATGAGCCCACGCAACTTCGCCAGGGCCTTTCGCGCAGAGACGGGCGTGACGCCCGCGCGTCACGTCGAGCGAGTGAGGCTGGAAGCCGCGCGCCGTCGTCTCGAGGACACCGCCGACCCCGTGGCCGCGATCGCCGTGCGCTGCGGCTTCCGAAGCGCCGAGACGATGCGTCGGGCGTTCCTGCGCGGCCTCGGCGTCGGGCCGGCCGAGTACCGGCGTCGCTTTCAGGGCCCGCTGGCGGGCGGGCCGCACCGCGGCGTCATCGAGCACCACGAAAAGGAGAGAGCAGCATGAACATCGCGATCGTCCTGTACGACGGCGTCACAGCGCTCGACGCAATCGGCCCATACGAGGTGCTCAGCCGGCTTCCCGGTGCCAACGTGTTGTTCGTCGCCGTGCAGAAGGGACCAGTGATGACCGACAAGGGCATGCTCACGCTGATCGCTTCGAGCTCGCTGGAGGAACTACCCGCGCCGGATGTCGTCCTCGTCCCGGGTGGCCCCGGGGAGGCGCTCCAGCGCGTCGGTAGCCCGGTGCTCGAGTGGCTTCGCGTCGCCGATCAGAGCACGACCTGGACCACCTCCGTCTGCACCGGCTCTCTGATCCTCGCCGCCGCAGGGCTGCTTGACGGCAGGCGCGCCACCAGCCACTGGCTGGCACTGGAGGAGCTCGCGCGCCTCGGGGCACAGCCCGTCGAGGAGCGGGTGGTCTTCGACGGCAAGCTCGTCACCGGCGCCGGCGTCTCGGCGGGTATCGACATGGCGCTGTCGCTCGCCGCCAGGATCGCGGGGGATACGGTCGCGCAGGCGATACAGCTGGGGATCGAGTACGACCCGCAGCCGCCCTTCCGCGCGGGCTCCCCGGCAACGGCACCCGCGGAGGTCGTGGAGCTGTTGCGCGGGCGCAGCCGCTTCCAGCCGGGCAGCGCCTCCGTCGCGCGCCGCTAGTGCATCCGCTGAGGTTTTCGCAGGGTCGATCGCTAACCTGCGACTGCCGATGGCCGATTACCGATACGACCCCCATGAGATCGAGCCGCGCTGGCAGTCGGTGTGGGCGAGCGAGCACACCTGGGAGGTCTCCAACGAGGCGCCCGCGGGCGCCTGGGGCGGCGTCGCGGAGCCGCCGAGCACCTATGTGCTGGAGATGCTTCCCTACCCCAGCGGCGAACCGCACATCGGCCATCTGAAGGTCTACTCGGTGGGCGACGCGATCGCCCATTTCCGTCGCCGCCTGGGGGCACGCGTGCTGCACCCGATGGGCTACGACGCCTTCGGCCTGCCCGCCGAGAACCACGCGATCAAAACCGGCATCCATCCGCGCATCTCCACCGCCGAGTCGATCGCCTCCTTCCAGCGGCAGTTTCGCTCGTGGGGCATCTCGATCGATTGGTCGCGGGAGCTCGCCACCTGCGAACCGTCCTACTACCGCTGGACGCAATGGATCTTCCTGGAGCTGTTCCGCGCCGGGCTCGCCTACCGCAAGGAGGCCGCCGTCAAGTGGTGCCCCAAAGACCAGACCGTGCTCGCCAACGAGCAGGTCGACGCCGATGGGCGCTGCGAGCGCTGCGGGGCGCTCGTGGAGGTCAAGCAGCTCGAGCAGTGGTTCCTGCGGATCACCGACTACGCCGAGCGGCTGCTCAGGGACCTCGAGGAGATCGAGTGGCCAGAGCATGTCAAGACGATGCAGCGCAACTGGATCGGGCGCAGCGAGGGGGCGGAGGTCAGCTTCCGCTGCGAGGAGCTCGACGTCGATTATGCCGTCTTCACCACTCGCCCGGACACGCTGTTCGGTGCGACCTTCTTCGTGATGGCGCCCGAGCATCCGGATGTGATGCGACTCGCCGGTGGGACCGAGCACGAGCAGGCTGTGCGCGAGTACCTCAACCACGCGCTGGCGGAGTCCAACCAGGAGCGGGGCGACGCAGAGAAGCCGAAGACCGGCGTGCCCTTGGGACGGACAGTCACAAACCCGGTGAACGGCGAGCAGATCCCGATGTACGTGGCGGACTACGTGCTGATGGAGTACGGCACCGGGGCGATCATGGCCGTGCCCGCCCATGACGAGCGCGACTACGCGTTCGCACGCGCGTTCGAGCTGCCGATCCGGCGCGTGATCGTCCCGCCGGAGGCAGGGGACGCGGTGGGGGCCGCGCCGGGAGCGGACGGCCTGCCGTACACGGGCGACGGTCTGCTGATCAACGCGCCGAAGCAGTTCGACGGCATGCGCAACCGCGAGGCGCTCGGCGCGATCGTCGCGTGGCTCGACCGCGACGGCAAGGGCCACGCCTCGGTGAACTACCGGCTGCGCGACTGGCTCGTCTCGCGCCAGCGCTACTGGGGCACGCCGATCCCGATCATCCACTGCGCTCGGTGCGGGATGGTGCCAGTGCCGGATGACCGGCTCCCCGTCGAGCTCCCCGAGATCGAGGACTACACGCCGAAAGGCCGCTCGCCGCTGGCGGCAGCCGAGAGCTGGGTAAACGTCGAGTGCCCCACCTGCGGCGACGCCGCGCGCCGCGAGACCGACACGATGGACACGTTCGTCGACTCCTCCTGGTACTTCCTGCGCTACTGCGACGCCGATGACGAGGACGCCCCCTGGGAGCCCGCGACGCTGCGCGCATGGATGCCCGTCGACCAGTACATCGGCGGCGTCGAGCACGCGATCCTGCACCTCATGTATGCGCGCTTCTTCACCAAGGCGCTCGCCGACCTGGGCCACCTCGACTTCCAGGAGCCCTTCCAGGCGCTGTTCACCCAGGGCATGGTGACAAAGGACGGTGCCAAGATGAGCAAGTCCCGCGGCAACGTCGTCTCGCCCGCGGCGATCGTCGAGCGGGTCGGTGCGGACACCGCCCGCTGCTACATCCTGTTCGTCGGCCCGCCCGACCAGGACGCCGAATGGTCGGACTCCGGGGTCGAGGGTGTGCACCGCGTCCTCGGGCGCCTGTGGCGGCTGGCCGCCGAGACCGCCGAGCGCACGGACACGAGCAGCGAGGACTTCGACGTCTCGCCGAGCATGCAGTGCGAGGACCTCTCGCTGCTGCGCAAGACCAACTGGGCGATCGACAAGG
>JBOGXX010000336.1:0-3472 GCA_050696475.1 Solirubrobacteraceae bacterium
GCGCTCGGCCTGACGCCGCTCGTCTTCCTCGTCGCCGCCGGCCTGTTCGCGATCACGGCGATGACCTACGTGGAGGGCGCTTCGCTGCACCAGGATCGCGGCGGCTCAACGGTCTTCGCGCGCTACGCGTTCAACGAGCTCGTCAGCTTCATCGCCGGCTGGGCGATCCTGCTCGACTACGTGATCCTGATCGCGGTCACCGCCTTCTCGGCGACCCAGTATCTGAAGGTCTTCTGGAGCCAACTCGACCACCGCGGCGAGTCGCTCGCACTCGCGCTGGCGTTCATCGCGCTGGTCGTCGTCAGCAACATCCGCGGCTTCAGCGGACAGCGCGCGCGCCGCGTGGGGATGCTGCTGGCCGGCGACCTCGCGCTGCAGGCGTTCATCGTGGTGCTCGGTCTGGTGCTGTTCTTCAGCCCGCATGCGCTGACGGCCCCGATTCACCTGGGCAGTGCGCCGACCTGGCCACGGCTGGCGTTCGCGCTGACGATCGCGGTCATCTCCTTCACGAGCCTGGAGTCCGCGTCAGGGCTCGCCGGGGAAGTGCGGATCAGCCGTGGCGGTCTGAAGCGTCTGGTGGGCAGCATGACCGCGACCGTCGCCTTCCTTTACGTCGGGATCGCGCTCGTCGCAATCACCGCGCTGCCCGTGCGCGACGGCAGCACGGAACTGGCGCACCGCTACCTGGATGCCCCGATGATCGGGATCGTCAAGCAGGTGCACCCGCACTGGCTCGAGCAGGCGCTCACCTACCTCGTCGCGGCGCTGGCGTCCGTGACGCTCGTGGCGGCCGCCAACTCGGCGATGCTCGGTCTCTCGCGTCTGGCCTACTCGCTCTCCACCAACCGCCAGATTCCCAGCGGCCTCGGGCGCCTGCACCCGCAGCGCTCGACGCCCTACGTGCTGATCATCCTCGCCGGCCTGATCGCCGCCGGCCTCGTCGTGCCGGAGGACCTGGACTTCCTCGTCGGCATCTACGCGTTCGGCGCGACGCTCGCCTTCACGATCGCGCATCTATCGATCTGCCGCCTGCGTTACACCGAGGGCGACCGCGACCGGCCCTATCGGATCCCAATGTCGATCCGCGTGCGCGGCGGAGAGCTGCCGCTGCCGGCCGCCTTCGGAGTCCTGGTTTCAGCGGCCGGCTGGGCGGCCGTCCTGATCCTGCACGAAACGGCTCGCTACGTGGGGCTGGGGTGGATGGCCTTCGGGGTCGCCCTGTACGTCGTCTACCGCCGCGCGGACGAGACCTCGCTGCTGCGCCGTGTCACCGTGGCGCCGCAGATGCTGCGGGCCGAGCAGACGCATGAGCGCGACTACGGCTCGGTGCTGGTCCCGCTGTTCGGCACCGATCTCGACGACGACATCGTGCAGACGGCCGCGCTGCTGGTCGCCGGCGAGCAGACCGACGAGGCAGCAATCGACGCCGCCACGATCGAGGCGCTGTGGGTATTCGTGCTGCCGATGTCGCTGCCGCTCGACGCGAGCCTGCCGGATGCGCAGATCAAATACGCACGCCAGGTGCTGGCGAGGGCGAAGGCCGTGGGGGAGGAGTACACCGGCGTGCAGGTGGCGACCGCCACAGTGCGCACGCGGCGCGCAGGCTACGCGATCGTCGAGGAGGCACGCCGGCGGGGCGTGGAGGCGATCGTGCTGGGCGCGGAGGAGCCCTCGTTGATTCGCGGCGGCGCTCGACTCGGCGGCCGGGGAGGGCCGCTGGACGCGTACGTGGGAGACGTTACGAAGTATGTGATCCGCAAGGCCGAGTGCCGGGTAATCGTGACAGCGCCCCCAGCCAGCGTCACCACCGCCGAGTCGGCCGCTGCGAGTCGGCCCGGCGCCCCCATCGTCTAACCTGGCGGAGATGACCATCTGCCCAGCTTCATGTTCGTACTGATCGTCGGCGCCGGGCGCGTCGGGGCGGCGGTCGCCAAGTCAGCGCTCGCGGCCGGCCACCAGGTGTCCGTGCTGGACGAGGACCCGCTCTCGCACGAGCGCCTCGACGCCGGTCAGAGCAAGAGCTGGGAGGACTCCGGCGGCCAGTTCACTGTCGGAACCGCTCTCGAGACGGACGCGTTGATCCAGGCAGGCATCGAGCGCGCAGACGCTTTCATAGCCTCCACAGCTGGCGATAACACCAACCTCGTGATCGCGCAGATCGCCCAGAAGCGCTTCGGCGTGGAGAAGGCGATCGTGCGTGTGATGGACCCCGCCCGTGCGGACTGGTACCGCGAGCAGGGCCTGCAGACGATCTCCCCGACCAAGCACGCGATCGACATGTTCGAGCGCGTGTTGGAGCCAGAGGCGGCATAGCGGATGTACGCGATCATCGTCGGCGCCGGCAAGGTCGGGCGCAACCTCGCACGGGAGCTGATCAGCAAGGATCACGAAGTCACGCTAATCGAGTCCTCGCGCGGGTGCTACCTCGCCAACGAGGAAGAGTTCGAGCACGCGGTGCAGTACGGCGACGCGACCGAGCTGTGGGTGCTCGAGCGCGCCGGCGTCCAGCGCGCCGACCTCGTGATCGCGGTTACCGGCGATGACGAGGACAACATCCTCGTCTGCCAGGTTGCCAAGGAGAAGTATCTCTGCGATCGGGTGATCGCGCGCGTGAACAACCCCCGCAACCACGACCACTTCAGGTTGCTGGGCATCCAGCCGGCGGTTTCCGCCACCGATCTGATCCTGCGCTTGATCGAGCACGAGGTGCCGCGCTACGGGCTCGTGCACCTGCTGGCGCTGGAAGAGGAGCGCCTGGAGATCATCGAGCTCGAGGTCAGCGCCGACGCGCCGACCGTCGGTGAGCGGATCTCCGAGATCGCCCTGCCCGAAGGAAGCCTGATCATCTCCGTGCTGAGGGGCCGCTCCGGATTCGTGCCCAAGGCCGACACGGTGATTGAAGCCGGCGACGAGGTGCTGCTCGTGCTAGATCCCGGGCTCGAGGAGGCGATCACCTCCTACTTCGCGCCCAACGGGACGCCGGCGGCCCTCTGAGCGCCAAAGGGGCTGTGTCCAAGCGTGGCGAGGTGAGCGGCAATCGACCGCGAGCATCGGCGCCATTCCTGGCGTTGACTATCCTTCAAGCTCCGGTCCGGGATGGTGTAATTGGCAACACGCGTGCCTCTGGAGCACGAATTTGGGGTTCGAGTCCCTGTCCCGGAGTACGCCTACGCCCGTCCCTGCGGGGCGCTTCGCGTTTTGAGAGGCCGCTCGTGCCAGGATTCGTGCCAGTCGTGCGATCGCAGCCTGGGCGGGTGCCCCGGAGCAGGTATCGTGAGCGCGTGCTTGACGACGCGTTGATAGCGGAGGCTGGGCGTCGGTTGTCAGAGGCGGCCCCACCGAGCTCGCGGGTGATCCTGTTCGGCTCGGCTGCCCGTGGGGAGCTGACGCGGGATAGCGATCTGGACTTCCTGGTGATCGAGCCGGAGGTCGAGAATCCCGCCTTGGAGTCGGTGCGGCTGCGTAGGGTGCT
>JBOGXX010000337.1:0-3337 GCA_050696475.1 Solirubrobacteraceae bacterium
GTACGCCGGATCGGAGTGCGTGCGCCGCACGCGCGAGAGGTTCCAGCGCTCATACGGCGCGATCGACTCCGCCTGCTCCGCCACCGCCGCCATCATTTCCACGGCCCCCACCGGATGGGCGCCAACCGCTGTCTCCTGGGAGAGCATCACCGCGTCGGTGCCGTCGAGGATCGCGTTGGCCACGTCCGCCACCTCCGCACGCGTCGGGCGCGAGGAGCTGACCATCGAGTCGAGCATCTGCGTAGCGGTGATCGATGGTCGCGCCATCCAGCCGGCCAGCTCGAGGAGCTGCTTCTGCACGAGCGGCACACGCTCGATCGGCAGCTCGATGCCCAGATCGCCGCGCGCCACCATCACGCCGTCCGCCGCCGCGATGATGTCCGAGGCGTGTTCCACAGCCTGTGGCTTCTCCAGCTTGGCGACCAGCGGCAGGCGCGTGTGCTCGCGCACGAATTCCACGTCCTGCGCGGTCTGCACGAACGACAGCGCCACCATGTCCACGCCCAGCGACTCGCCGTGCGCCAGGAGGTGCAGATCCTCCTCCGGCACCGCCGGCAGCGAGGCCACCGGGCCGGGGATGTTCAGGCCCTGACGTGAGGCGACGGCACCGCCCACCTCGATCTCGACGTCCACCTCGTGTGCCGGCGCGCGCACGTCGGTCACGCGCAGGCGCACCGAGCCGTCAGCCAGGTACAGGATCGAGTCCAACTCGACCGCGTCCGCCAGCCCGGCCCATGAGATGCTCATCTCGCGCGCGTCGCCCGGGCGCTCGCCGTCGCCGCAGGAGAACGTCAGCGTCTCGCCCGGCGTCAGCTCCACGACGCCATCGCTCAGTGGCCCGATCCGCAGCTTCGGACCGGGGAGGTCCTGCAGGATCGCGACCGGTCGCCCGACCGTGCCTGCGGCATCGCGCAGTCGCCGCACCGTCTCCGCGTGCTCCTCCAGCGTGCCGTGCGAGTAGTTCAGCCGCGCCACGTCCATGCCCGCCTGCACCATGCGCCTGAGGATCTCCGGCTCGCTGGAGGCGGGGCCGATCGTGGCGACGATCTTGGTGCGGCGCATGGGCGCAAGGTATCGGTCGTCGCCCGCGTCTGCGCTGGCCCGGTGAGCGGGAGTTCAGAGCGCTCGCGCGCGGTGCCTTAGCATCGAGGCGTGCTGGGTCCCTCACGACCGTTGCCGCGTGTCGGCGCGCAGGCGCGGATCGCGCACTTCGGCGGCAGCTACGAGCGCGCCACCGTGCTGGCGGTGCACGACGACGGGCGGCGCCTGGAGGTCCGCGACGAGGCCGGGGAGGTGCTCGAGTTCGTGCTCAACCTCGCCAGCGCGCGGTTCCTTGCCGCGGGCAGCGGCCACGGGGCTCGGTTGGAGCTCTTGGAAGAGTGACGGTCAGGACTCGCGCGAGCCCGGCCGGCCACGCGAGGACGCCTTGGTCGGCTCCGCGGGCCTGGCGAGTGAGATCGGCTGCTGAACCCTGACTCGCGCCCGCGCGCGTGCTCAGCTCATCCGAGGACGTCGTGCACGGCGCCGCGTACCAGCTCCGCGAGCTCCTCCGTCGGCACGTCTCCGAAAAGAGCCTCTCCCGCGGCCAGGGTCCCCACCACGGCGCTGATCGAGCACGCCATCCGCACCCGTCGCGCGAGCGGGATGTCGGGACTCTGCAGGATGCGCCGGAACTGCTGCTCGATATTGGCGTTCTCGGCCTGATGGCGCTCGCTGTTCTGGAGCGCATCCATCGCGCCGTGGTTGCGCTGGTGCAGCAAGACCAGCTCTGGGTTGTGGCAGACCTGGTCGATGAAGTCGTCGAGCAGCGCCGACCAGGCGTCCGCGCGCTGTTGGCCGTCCTCGAGCGCTTCAAGTCGTTCGAGCGTCTCTCGGCCAAGCGCATGTAGGCGCAGGTGGAGCTCGAGCAGGATGTCCTGCTTGCGCTCGAAGTGGTAGTAGAGCGCTGCCTTGGTCGTGCCCAGCCGTTCCGCGATGTCGCGCAGCGAGGTCTTGTCGTAGCCCCGCTCGGTGAACAGTGCCAGGGCGATGTCCAGGATCCGCTCGCGTGTCGAAGGTCCGCGCCGTGCCGCCGAAGCGCCTGCATCTGCGCGGCTTTCCCGCGGGTGCTCGGCCGTGGTCGTCGCTGGTCCTGAGCGTGCCATATCGTGACTAGCTTACTTGACGACCGGCTAATCGTGTGTATGATGCCGACCACTTGCTTGCCGACCGGTAAGCACGCCCGACCTTTATCTTTGCGGAGGGACTCCCATGACCAGTGCCCTGATGATCGAAGCCTACGGTCTCACCAAGCGCTTCGGCGCGACCGTCGCGCTCGGCGGGATCGACCTCGAGGTGCCGGCGGGAGCCATTCTCGGCGTGCTCGGTCCGAACGGTGCCGGCAAGACCACCGCGGTGCGCATCCTCACCACGCTCTCCATCCCCGACGGCGGCACGGCGCGCGTGGCCGGCCACGACGTCGTGAGCGAAGCGACCGCGGTGCAGCGCAACATCGGCGTCACCGCGCAGGACGCCACGCTCGACGAAGTGCTGACCGGCCGCGAAAACCTCGTGATGATCGGACGCCTGAGCGGCTTGCCGAGGGCGCAGGCGCGCACGCGGGCGGACGAGCTGCTGAAGGACTTCGACCTCGTCGATGCTGCCGCGCGCATCCTCAAGGAGTACTCGGGCGGCATGCGCCGGCGCCTTGACCTGGCTGCCGGGCTCCTGACGCGACCGCCGGTGCTGTTCCTGGACGAGCCCACCACCGGCCTCGACCCTACGAGCAGGGTGCGCATGTGGGAAGTGATCCGCGGGCTCGTCGCCGACGGGGTGACGCTGCTGCTGACGACGCAGTACCTCGACGAGGCCGACGAGCTCGCCGACCGGATCGTCGTGATCGACCACGGCCGCGTGATCGCCGCGGGCACCGCGGCGCAGCTGAAGGCGCAGACCGGCGGCGCCCGCCTGGAGGTGACGCTCAGCGAGCCTCGCGCGGACGCCGCTGAGGTGCTCGCGTCGTTCGTCGCCGGTCCGGTGCAAGAGAGCCACGACGGGCGCCGCCTGCGCGCGCCGGTTCAGCGCACCGACGGCTTTGCCACCACGGTCGTGCGCGCGCTGGACGACGCGGGGATCACCGTCGACGACGTCGAGGTCCGCCAGCCGTCGCTCGACGACGTGTTCTTCGCCCTCACCGGCCATCCCACCGATACGGCAGCGCAACCGATGGAGGCGATCGCATGAACAAGCTACGCGACGTCGGTGTGCTCACCTGGCGCAACCTCGTGCACATCAAACGCGAGCCGCTGCAGCTCTCGGACGTGACCGTCCAGCCGGTGCTGTTCACGCTGCTGTTCGT
>JBOGXX010000338.1:0-2943 GCA_050696475.1 Solirubrobacteraceae bacterium
CGCCTTGGCCGCGTCGTCGTACCGGCGCATCCGCAGCATGCCCTCCGCCTCGATCAGCGTCAACGTCGGCCCGCCCACGCACTCCAGGCAGAGGACCGTCGTGCGCCGGGGGTCGAGCGTCGCGCGATGACGGCGCATGAAGCCCTGCATGCCCTCCATGAACGACTCCTCCGAGCCGGTCGAGAGAAGCACGACGCGCACGCCCGGCTGGGGGCGCTCGCCCAGCGAGCGCGCAAGCGCTGAGAGCACCGCTACGGCGCTCAGATTGTCGTTTGCGCCGGGCACGACCTCGCTGTGGGCGATGTCCGCCATCGTCACAGTCGTCGCGCCCGCCAGCAAGGACCCGGCGCGCAGCAGCGAGCCGGCGCCCAGGAGCGAGCCGAGCGCAACGCACACCGGCCCGAGCCAGGTCGCGAACATGATCGGCAGCGTCTGCTCGGAGCGCTCGAGCAGCTCGGGGAAGCGCGCGGCAAAGGACCTCGGCAGGGCTGGATTGAAGATCAGGCCGCTGTGCGCAGCGTCGTGGTGGGCGACGACTACGACCGTCTCATCGGCGTCTGGATCGCCCGTCTGTGCCACCACGTTGAACGTGTCGCGGTGGGGCAGCGTGCCACGGCGAAACCACAGGCGACCGCCTCCCAGTTCGTCCCAGATCGCCGCCGCCGCGGCGGCTCCCACGGCCCCTGTGAGAAGACGCCTGCGGCGCGAGCGCGCGCGCAACGCGGCCAGGCCCGCGAGCGTCACGCCCGCGTTCAACAGGCCCAGCGGCCACCAGAAGCCCCCGTGCGCGCGCTCCACCTCGACCGTCGCCTCGTGTCCGTGCGCGCGCAGGCGCTCGGCGATCCATTCCGCCGCGCGGCGCTCTCCCTGCGACGCCGATGCTCGCTCATATGAGGCGAGCTCCTCCACCACGGTGCGCAGCTCCTGCTCCAGCCAGCTGTGGCGCGAATGCTGCGCCTCGCTGCCCGCTGTTCCCGATGCCATGCGCAGAAGCTACCCGAGCGCGCGCCCGCTCGCCCGCCCAGAACACCCGTGCTCAACTGCTTGCACGTGCAATCATTGCTGCATGGCCAAGATCACGATCACCCACTTCACAGACCCCGGCTGCCCCTTCGCCTACTCTGCCAGCCCCGCGCTCGCCGTCCTGCGCTGGCGCTACCGCGACCAGCTCGACTGGCACCTCGTCACGATCGGGCTCGCCGAGGACCCGCAGCGCTATCTCGACTCCGGCTACACGCCAACCCGCTCGACGATCGGCCAGCAGGGCTACTTCAGGCGCTTCGGCATGCCGCTGCTGATGCAGCCGCGCGCCCGCGTGAGCGCCACCTCGCGCGCCTGTCGTGCGATCGTCGCCACCCGCATGCGTCACCCGGGACGCGAGGAAGAGGTGCTGCGCGCGCTGCAGCTCGCATGGTTCACCACGCCGCTGCTGCTCGACGAAGACAGCTCCATCGCCACCGCGCTCGCGCGCGTCGAGCGACTCGACGTCGATGCGATCGTCGCCGCGATCGACGATCCGCAGACCGTCGCCGCCTACGAGGAGGACAAGCAGCAGACCCGCAGCGCCGCGGGCGGCCCGACGCACTTCCAGGGCAAGGCCCGCCAGACCGACGGTCCCGTGCGCTACTCCGCACCCTCGCTCGTCTTCCACGGCCGCGACGGGCGCCGCCTGGAGGCCGGCGGCTTTCAGACGATTGAGGCCTACGATGTGCTGATCGCGAACCTCGACCCGACGCTCGATCGAACCGCTCCGCCCGAGGCCGCGATCGACGCGCTCGAACGCTTCCCCGGCGGTCTCGTCACCGCCGAGGTCGCTGCGATCATGACCCAGAACAACCAGCTGCCCGACCGCGACGGCGCCGAGCGGGCGCTGATCGAGCTGCTCGGAGCCGGCGCCGTCCAGCGCGAGGCGCTCGCCGACGACGCGCTGTGGCGCACTTCCCCCTGAGGTCCCGGCAGAAGCGCATCAGGCGCACCGCGGCGCGCGCGAGCTGAACACGGAGCCGGCCGCCACGACGAAGCGCCCGCCGCGGACGGGTAGCCTGCAGCGCTGCTGATGTCGCTCACGATCACGCTCCCCGACGGAAACAAGCTCGAGCTGCCCGACGGCGCCACCGGCGCCGACGCAGCCTCCGCGATCGGCCCCGGACTCGCGCGCGCCGCGCTCGCGATCGAGCTCAGCGACTCAGACGCTGGCGACGGACCGCAGGTTCGCGACCTCTCGCGCCCACTCGCCGACGGCGCCCACCTCGCGGTCCTCACCAATAAAAGTGGGCCGAAGGCCCTCCAGCTGATTCGCCACGATGCCGCGCACGTGCTCGCCGCCGCGGTCATGGAGCTCTACCCGGGCGTCAAGATCTCGATCGGGCCGCCGATCGAGAACGGCTTCTATTACGACTTCGAGTTCCCCCAGGGCACCTCGCTCTCGGAGGAGGACTTCCCAAGGATCGAAGAGCGGATGCGCGCCCACATCAAGGCCGCTGAGAGCTTCGAGTGCGAGGACGTCCCCGTGGAGCAGGCGCGCGAGCGTTTCCTCGCCGCTCACCAGGACTACAAGGTCGAGCTGATCGACGACCTCGTCAGCGCCGCGCGAGAGAGCCTGCACCGCCGTGCGCTGGAGACCGTCTCGCTCTACACCAACGGGCCCTTCACCGACCTCTGCCGCGGCCCGCACGCGCCCACCACCAAGACGATCGGCGCCGTCAGGCTGACCTCGCTCGCCGGCGCCTACTGGCGGGGGGACTCCAAGCGCACGATGCTCACGCGGATCTACGGCACCGCCTTCTTCACCAACGCGGAGCTCAACCAGCACCTGCAGCGCCTCGAGCAGGCAAAGGCGCGTGACCACCGCAAGCTCGGACGCGAGCTGGGCCTGTTCAGCTTCTCCGAGGTCTCGCCCGGCGCCGCCTTCTGGACCGGCGCCGGAACCACCGTCTTCAACTC
>JBOGXX010000339.1:0-3011 GCA_050696475.1 Solirubrobacteraceae bacterium
GACTCCGACTACGCGAGCGTGGTCGTGGCCGCCCGGCGTGCGCGCCAGATCAACTCCTACTACCACAATCTGGGCGAGGGGACCTTCGACGAGTTTCCGCCGCCGATGGTCGAAACCGGCTCAAAAAACTACCTCACGATCGCCCTCGAGGAGGTAGCAGCGGGGAAGATGAAGTACCACTACCGCTGAGCCGATCGCGCAGGCGCGCGGCGCTCGGACGCCGGCGCGGCAGGCTTCGGCGCACCGCAACCGGCGCGCCAGCGCTTGCCAGTGGCGGCGACTAGCTCTAAAACCTCTAGTCATGTCGCGGATCTTGCTTGGCGTCAGCGGCGGGATCGCCGCTTACAGGGCGCTCGAGCTCGTGCGCCTGGCCACCGGCGAGGGCCACCACGTGCGCGTCGTGCAGACACCGACGAGCGAGCGGTTCGTCGGGACGGCGTCGTTCGCAGCGCTCAGCGGTGCGCCGGTGCTCACCAGCGAGTTCGAGCGCGACCCCGCGCGGGGGGCGTTCCCCGATCAGGGGCCGCCGGCCCACGACCCGCTCAGCCACCTCGAGCTGGTGGCCAACGCCGAGGTGTATGTGATCGCGCCCGCGTCCGCCAACACGATCGCCAAGCTCGCCGCGGGCCTCGCCGACAACCTGTTGAGCAGCTGCGCGCTGGCGGCGCGCTGCCCCCTGGTGATCGCCCCGGCGATGAACAGCCGCATGTATGAGCATCCGGCGACGCAGGCGAACCTGCGCACGCTGGGCGAGCGCGGCGCCTTCCTCGTCGAGCCGGATGTCGGGCGGCTCGCGTCGATCGGGGAGGAGGGGGTCGGCCGTCTCGCTGAGCCCGCACGGATCCTCGCCGCCTGCGAGCAGGCGCTCGCCGGGGCGTTGCCCACGCGCGGCGCCGCGGCCAACGGAGCGGGCGGCCGGCCGCAGAGCATGCGCGGCCTGAAGGTGCTCGTCACCGCGGGCGGCACGCGTGAGCCGATCGACAGCGTCCGCTACGTCGGCAACAGCTCCTCCGGTCGCATGGGCGTCGCGCTCGCCCGGGCTGCCAGCGAACGCGGTGCGCAGGTGACGCTGGTGGCGGCAAACGTCGCGCTCCAGACGCCGCCGGGCGTCACCCGGCGCGAGGTGGTGACCGCCGCCGAGCTGGGCGCTGCGTGCGCGCAGGAGTTCCCCCGCTGCGACGTGCTGCTGATGAGCGCCGCCGTCGCCGACTTCACGCCCGCGCAGCCGGCGGAGGGCAAGCTCAAGAAGTCCCAGCGCGAGCGACTCGAGCTCGTGCTGGAGCCCACCGCGGATGTGCTCGCCGGCCTCGCTGCTCGGCGCCGTGAGGGTCAGACGCTCGTCGGGTTCGCGGCCGAGCACGGAGCGCGCGCCGTCGAGCTCGCGCGCGGCAAGCTGGCCGCCAAGGGTCTCGACGCGCTCGTCGTCAACGACATCTCACGCGAGGACATCGGCTTCGACGTGGACGCCAACGAGGTCACGATCCTCACCGCCCGCGGCTCCCACAGCGCAGGGCAAATCGAGGAGCGCCATGTGCCGCTTGCGAGCAAGGCGCAGGTGGCCGCGGCGGTGCTCGACGCCGTGCAGAGCCTCCGGGTCGATCGTTAAAATGGGGTCGATGGAGAGCGTGTACGACCTCTACCGGCGGGGATGCGCGTTGCTCGACCACGGCGATCACCAGGCCGCGATCGTGCCGCTCAGCAAGGCGCGCGACCTGGAGCCGGACAAGGCCTCGATCCGCGAGGCGTTGGGGCGCGCGCTGTTTCATGCGCAGCGCTACGAAGGCGCCGCCGAGGAGTTCCAGGCGGTCGCCTCGCACACGCCCACCAACGACTACGCGCTCTTCTGCCTGGGTCGCGCGATGCAGCTGCTGGGCCGCCACCGCGAGGCCTGCAAGCCGCTCGCGCTCGCCTGCTCGCTTGCGCCCGAGCGGGCCGATTACCGGCTCTATCGCGAACGCGCCAGACGCGACGCCGAGCGCGCCTGAGCCCGGCGCGGGCGATTGTGCCACTGCTATCCTCGAAGCTAGAGCTTTCGTGCCGTCGCGCAGGCGCCGGTTGTCGTACCGAGAGTGGGCGCCCGCCCGCTTTTTTTGCGTAAGGACTGAGTTGATGACCCCGCTGCAGACAGACATAGAGAGGCGTTTGGCCGAGACCGAGCCGGAGATCGAGGTGCTCCTGGCCGAGGTTTCCGGCGGTCGCTGCCTGCGCGTGTTCATCGACCACCCCGACGGCGTCACGCTCGAGACGTGTGAGCGCGTGACGATGCTCTTGAACGACCTGCGCGAGCGCTACTCGCTCGAGGTCTCCTCGCCCGGCAGCGAGCGCCCGTTGACCAAGCCGGCGCACTTCCGCCGCTTCGTCGGGCGCAGGGCGCGGGTGCGCACGCGTCATCCGCGCGCGCTCGCGCCGCTCGGCGATCGTGAGCGGGCCGGCGCCACGCGGGCGGTGCAAAGCTTCACGGGGGAGCTGGTGGGGGCATCAGAGGACGAGGTCACGCTGGCGGCCGACGGGGGCGTCATCGCGATTCCGTACTCGGAGATCCGTCGTTCCAACCTGATCGGGGAGTAGAGCAAGCCATGTCACGCGAAATCCTTGAGGCAATGCACGCGCTCGCGCGGGAGAAGGGCATCGAGCCCGAGAAGCTGATGATCGCGCTCGAGGACGCGTTGCTGTCGGCCTACAAGAAGCAGCCCGGCTCGGCCAAGTACGCGCGCGTGGAAATGGACCGCGAGACGGCCGACTTCCGCGTGATCGAACTGAAAATCCCCGAGCGTCTGGAGGCGCACCTGATCGTCGAGACGATCGACGAGGAAACGACTGTCGACCCCGAGACGGGCGAGCTGCGCGAACCCGAGGAGCCGGAAATCGACCCGGCCAAGTTCGAGCAGTACCGCGACCAGATCGAGGAGGAAGACGTCACCCCCGACGACTTCGGCCGGATCGCCGCGCAGACCGCCAAGCAGGTGATCCTGCAGCGCATCCGCGTGGCCGAGCGCGACATGATGTACGAG
>JBOGXX010000340.1:0-11902 GCA_050696475.1 Solirubrobacteraceae bacterium
GCATCGTGCGCCCGCCCTCACAGCCCGTGCCCCGGCGCCGCGCCTGGCGCGGCCCGCCGCGCCGCTGCGGGATACGCCCGAGGGCCTGCTCGCGGAGGTTCCGCTGTTCGCCGAGCTTCCGGAGCCACTTCGTGGCACGCTGGCCGCTCGCTGTCGCGTCGTCAGCTTGGCCGCGCCGCAGCAGCTGTTCGGCGCCGGCGACGCCGGTAATGCGCTTTACGTCGTCAAGAGCGGGCGTCTGGACGTGATGGGTGAGCCACGCGGGCGTGCGGGGGAGGTCATGCGGACGCTTGGACGGGGCGCCGTGATCGGGGAGCTCGCGTTGCTCTCCGGCCGGTCCAGATCGGCGACCGTGCGATGCCGCCGCGACGCCACACTCCTGGAACTGGGCCGCGAGGACCTCGAGCGGCTTCTTCGAGAGGAGCCGAGCTTCACCACTGCGCTGATGAGCAATCTCGGCCGCCAGCTTCAGGACAGCGGGCCGGTCGAGCCGCCGGCGCGCTCGGGCTCTAAGACGGTGGCGGTGCTGTCTCTGGGTGCCGAGCGACCGGATCTCGAGGCGGCACTGCTGCACGAGTGCGGCACGCTGACCAGCGCCGTGCTCGTGCACCGGGGAGATCTCGACACCGCTGCGGAGGACGACGGGATGGGATCGGCGCTCGCGCGGGCGCTGGACGCGGCCGAGGCGGGTCACGAACTCGTGCTGCTCTCGGCCGGCCCGCTCGGAGCCGGCGAGTGGGCTGGCGCCTGCATCCGCCAGGCCGACCGCGTCCTCGTGCTAGTCGACGGCACGGCCGCGGGATCGCTCCCGGCCGGAGGCGATTCTGTGCACGGATGCGACATCGCGCTGCTCAATTCCGCCGGCAACAGCGGTGTCCAGGCCGCGCTCGAGGAGCTCAAGCCCAGGGTCACCCACAGGATCCGGGCGGACGCCGAGCAGTCCGAGGACCTCCGGCGCCTGGCCCGTCGGCTCGCCGGCCAATCCGTCGGGCTCGTTCTGTCCGGGGGAGGAGCGCGAAGCTTCGCCCACATCGGCGTGATCGAGGAGCTCCTAGCCGCAGGCGTCGCAATCGATCGTGTAGGGGCCGCCGGCATGGGCGCATTCGTGGGGGCACTGCTCGCCCGCGGCTTAGAGGCGATCGAGATCGACGCCTGCTGCTACGACGAGTGGGTTCGCCGCCAACCCCTCAGCGACTACGGCATACCCCGCGTATCGCTGGTCCGCGGGCGTCGGGTCGCGAAAATGCTCGAGCGCACGCTCCCGGGCGTGATCGAGGACCTTCGGCGCTCCTTCTACTGCGTGGCCTCCGACATCGTCACGGGAGAGGTGGTGAGACTGCGGCGGGGAGCGCTCGCGAGGGCGGTCGAGGCGAGCATGTGCCTGCCGGGCGTGGTCCCGCCGGTGGCGATCCGCGATCACCTGCTCGTCGATGGTGGCGTGTTGGACGGGATTCCGATCAGCCCGATGCTCGAGGAGGCGGATGGGCCGATCATCGTCAGCGACGTCACGCCACACGACGCCGGCTCTGATGCGCAGGACGCGCGCCCTTCGCAGCTGGGGCTGATCGAGACGGTCACCCGCGCAGTGCTTCTTGGCGGGGCCGATGCGAGCCAGCGAGCCCGAAGCCGCGCCGACCTCTACATCTCACCGGCACCCGAAGCGGTCGGGGTCAGGGAGTTCCACATGCTCGACCGGATGCGCGAGTCTGGCCGCCGCGCAACGCTCGAGGCGCTCGAGTCCAGCTCGAGCATCTGAGCCAGGCGGGCTCTCAGCCCGCGGTGGCGAGCCGCCGCGCCAGGACCTGGCAGATGTTCCAGATCAGGGCCGCTGCCGCGCGCGAGTGGGTGTCCATCATCGTCCGCAGCGTGGGTTCGTGAAGACCGAGGACGGAGGCGCTCTCCGAGCAGACGACGATGTCGAGGCTGCGCTCGGCGTTCAAGACGAACGCCACCTCACCCAGAAGCTCACCGGTGCCCATCTTGCGTACCACGCGGGTCCCGTCGCGAGCCTCGAGCTCGCCCTCGAGGATGAGATAGACGGTGCGCGTGATCTGCCCTGCCCGGATCAGCGAATCCCCCTCGGCGAGGTCGAGCACATAGCTGTGCTCGAGCACGCTCCGCAACTCGTCCTCGTCGAGGCCGCGAAGGAGAGCAGGGCGCTCCTCGCCCGCGGGCTCGGCGAAGTCCGGGCCCGCCGCCTCCCCGGGGCGGACCGCCGGCGTCTGCGGAAGGAGTGCCGCCGCGTCGCGCGCGAACTCGCTCGCAACCCGATCCTTTACGCCGAAGCTGAGCAGCGGTGAGTTGATCGTGCTGAGGTGATCTACGTCCAGCAACAGGATCAGGGGCATCCAGACACCCCATTCCGGATCGTTGACGGCGCGCCCGTAGCTTTGGAACCCGAGCGCCTCGTACATCCGGATCATGTGCGGCTGGGCCCCGCAGAACACGAGCTCGCATCCCACCTCGTTGCCCAGCTCCGTGGCCTTTGCGAACAGTTCCAGGGGCAGCATGCTGCCCCTGTAGGCCTGCCGCACGAAGAACCAGTTGCAGTACACGATCCGCTCGCGCGGCATCACCTCGAGAAACGGCTCGAGTTGGTACATCTCGACAGTCGACTCGCTGAACGGAGCGTCGGCGCCGAAGTTCAGGCGCAGCGATCCGGCGATCTCGCCGTCGACGGTGGCGATCAGGTGTCGGGCCCACGGGTCCTGCTCGTCGGTCAGCTGCAGATCGTCGCCCGACTCGAGATCACGCAGGTTCATCTCCTCGACGTAGATCTCACGGCGCAACTCGAACAGGAGCTCCTGCTCGCTCTCGTCGGCCGCGTGGACCTCGACTGTGTCAGTTGCCTTGGTGCTCATATCGCTGCCCCCCCCGAGCCGGATGAGGAGGATGTCCGAGTCGCCGTAGAACTTGGTGGCGGCCTCCGGGGTTAATGATCTCATACGCGGGAAATGGCGGCCTCCGGGCTGTGGTGAAGTTGGAGGTCTAGTTCCACGGCGAGGGCGAGCTTGGCTAGGGCGGTGTGGCCGATGATCCTTCGGAACTGGCGCTCGGCTTCGAGCATTCCCGCGGCGGTGCACCGGAGGCACATCTCGCCGGACTGCCAGTGCTTGACGTTGCCGAGCACGCCGCTCGGTCGTGATCGCTGCCGCAAAGGAACGCGCCGAAGGAGCTGCTCTCGGCGTCCAACAGTGCTGCTCTCGCACGCAACCGAGTGTGCCTCCTCCGGACGACGAGAGCGCTTCGACGGTAGGACGCCGGCAAGCTTGGCCGACGATACTGACGAGGTGACTGATCGTAATGTCCTCGGTGGCGAGCTTGAGCTGTGTGGCATAGACCCCCTCACAGGCTTCTACCGTGATGGGTGCTGTCGTACCGGTCCGGAGGACCGGGGGAGCCACACGATCTGCGCAGTGGTGACGTCCGCGTTCCTAGAGCACCAGCGTCGCATCGGCAACGACCTGATCAGCCCGATGCCCCAGTACCACTTCCCAGGGCTTGTGCCTGGCGACCGCTGGTGCGTGACCGCGGTCAACTGGCTGCGCGCGCACGAGGACGGTGCGGCCGCGTACGTCGTGCTGGCCTCCACCCATGAGCGGGCGCTTGAGGTCGTTTCGCTCGCCGCGCTCCAAGAACACGCGGTCGACGTCCCGCCGGATCCTGGACCCTTCGCTGGCTAGGTCGCTTTCGCGGATCGACCGTACGGCCTCCGCGTCGTCCCGGACGGGCGTATCGCGGATCCCGCCTGACGCCCGGATTTGGGCGCGCTGCTGCTCCTGGCGCATGCAGGCGGGCTGCCGGGCAGGTTGGGGCCGGGATGGACTTTCGCCTCACTCGATCTCCCGGCGACCGGTAGCATTTTTGGTCTTGGTGTTTGATGCTGTTCTCTAGGGGCGTGGATGGTTGAGTCGGTTGAGCTGGCGACGATCCTGCTGAGCGATCTGGTTGGCTCCACGCGCCTGGCGACCTCGGTGGGCCCGGTTCGCGCGGATGAGCTGCGCGAGGAGCACTTCGAGCTGTTGCGAGGCGCGATCGGCGCCCACGAGGGCAAGGAGGTCAAGAACACCGGTGATGGTCTGATGGTGGCGTTCACCTCGGCGTCGGCGGCGGTGCAGTGTGCGGTCTCGATGCAGCAGATCTTCGAGCGCCGCTACCGGGATTCAGAGCAGGCTCTGCACCTGCGCATCGGCCTGGGGGCGGGGGAGTCATCTGTCAACGACGGCGACTACTTCGGGATGCCCACCGTGGAGGCGGCGCGCCTGTGCGCGCAGGCGCCCTCGGATGGGATCCTGATCTCGGCTGCGGTGAAGATGCTCGCGGGTCGTTGTGAGGGCGTGGAGTTCTGCTCGGCCGGTGAGCTTGAGCTGAAGGGCTTTCCCGATCCGCTGCAGGCCTTCTCGGTCTCCTGGTCGGCGCTTGGCGAGGAGGCTGGCGTTTCTGGGCGCTGGCCGCTGCCCGCGGCGCTGCGCTCGGTTCCCCCGGTCGCCTATGTGGGGCGTGTCGAGGAGCGCGCGGCGCTGGAGGAAGCTCTGGCGCGGGCGCGTGGTGGATCCAGGCAGGTGCTTCTGCTCTGCGGGGAGCCCGGGATCGGCAAGACCCGGCTTTCGAGCTGGGCCGCGCACCGTGCGCACTCACAGGCGCTGGCGGTCTGCTGGGGCGCGTGCTCTGAGGAGCTCGCGGTGGCCTATGAGCCATGGATCGGGGTGTGCTCAGCGCTCGTCGAGCACACCCCCGAGCAGCTGCTCGCCGCTCACGTCAAACGTCATGGCGGCGAGCTTGGCCGCCTGGCGCGAAACCTCCCTGAGCGCGTCGCGGATCTGCCGGAGCACCAGTCCTCTGATCCTGAGACCGAGCGCTACCTGCTGTTCTCCGCGGTCACCGGTCTGCTCGCTGAAGTCGCGCAGAGCGTTCCGCTGTGCGTCGTGCTCGACGATCTGCACTGGGCCGACGGGCAGTCGGTGGCGCTGCTGAAGCACCTGGTGAGAACCCTCGAGCATGAGGCGCTTCAGCTGATCGTGACCTACCGCGACTCAGACCTCGGCAAGGACCACCCCCTCAGCGCGGTGCTCAGCGACCTGCGCAGGGTCGAGGGGGTGCAGCGGATCGCCCTGCACGGCCTTGGCGTGGATGAGGTGGCGCAGCTCATGAGCCTCGCGGCCGGGCACGAGCTGCAAGACGACGCGCTTGAGCTGGCCGGGCAGATCGCGACCGAGACCGATGGCAACCCGTTCTTCGTTGGCGAGATCCTGCGTGGCCTGTCTGAGTCCGGCGCGCTGAGCTTTGATCAGTCAAGCGGGCGCTGGAGCGTGGATCGCTCGGCTGCCCTGGCGCTGCCCGAGAGCGTGCGCGATGTGATCGAGCGCCGCGTGGAGCGCCTGGGCGAGGAGACGGCCGAGGTGTTGACCGTGGCGGCGGTGATCGGGCGCTCCTTTGAGCTTGAGCTGCTCTCGAGGGTGGCCGAGGTCGCAGAGGGCCGGCTGCTGGATCACCTGGAGGCGGCCGTGGCGGCGTCGCTGCTGAGTGAGTCATCTGAGCAGGTCGGGCGCTTTCGCTTCGACCACGCTCTCATCAACGAGACCCTGTATGAGAGCCTCGGCGCGACCCGTCGCGCGCGCATGCACCACCGTGTCGCCCAGGCGCTCGAGCGGCTCTGCGGCGCCGACCCCGGCGAGCGCCTCTCAGAGCTCGCGCTTCACTGGCGCCTTGCGGCGGTCTCGGTGGACAAGGCAAAGGCCGCGGACTACTCGCTGAGGGCCGGACGGCGCGCCCTGGAGAGCCTCGCCCCCGACGAGGCCGCAAAGCTCTTCACCGACGCCGCCGACCTCACAAGCGACGTCGAGGGCGCCGAGCGCTGTCAGGCGCTGATCGGCCTCGGCGAGGCACAGCGCCAGACGGGCGATGGCGCCTTCCGTGAGACGCTGCTCGATGCCGCGCGGATCGCCTCTGCAGTGGGGGAGGCAGAGCTCGCCGCAGAAGCCGCGCTGGCCAACAACCGGGGCGTCACCAGCGTCTTCGGAGAGGTCGACGCAGAGCGGATCGCAGCGATCGAGCGTGCGCTTGAGCTCGACGATCCCCCCCAGCCGGCCCGCCGCGCGCGTCTGCTAGCGCTGCAGGCGCAGGAATCGACATGGGACCCCGACTTCGAGCGTCGCAGGACCCTGGCCGATGAGGCGCTCTGCCTGGCCCGCGGCGCGGGCGAGCCACGGACGCTGGCCGACGTCCTGCACCTGGCGTGCTTCGCGTACTGGACCGCGGAGACGCTCGAGCTGCGAGGCGCTCTGAGCGAGGAGCTCTCGCAGTACGCATCCTGCCTTGAAGACCCCGCGCTGCGTTTCTGGGCGCGCGACGACGAATTTCATGTTCGCACCGAACAGGGCAACTTCGCGCGCGCGCGGGCCGCGCTCGATCACATGAAGCGGATCGCAGACGAGCTTGGTCAGCCGACGCTTCAGTGGTTCGCCGCATTCACCGGGGCCGGCTTTGAGCTCATGCGCGGCGATCTGGCGGGCGGCGAGCGCCTGCTTGAGCGTGCGTTTCAGATCGGGCAGGAGGCCGAAGAGCCCGATGCGATCCTCGTCCACGGCGTGCAGCTCTGCCACACCCGCCTGCACCAGGGTCGCGGCCAAGAGGTCCTCGCCATGCTCGAGCAGGGCGTCAGCACCTATCCCGGCGTCCCGGCCTGGAAAGCCGTCCTGGCCGAGACCCTGGGTTGGCTTGACCGCCGTGCCGAGGCCGCGACGATCCTCAAGCAGGCGACCAGCGAGCGCTTCGAGCACGTTGCGCCGGAGCCGACCAGGTTGACCGCGCTTTCGCTATACGCCGACGCGGCCGTGCTGAGCGGCGACGCCGCCGCGGCAGCGATCCTGTATGAGCTGATCGAGCCGACCGGCGAGCAGATCGTCTGGAGCGGCGCAACCGGCTATGGGCACGCGCGCATGTGGCTGGGGCTGCTCGCCGTCGTTCTCGGACGTTACGAGCAGGCCGATCAGCACCTGCAGTTTGCGTGCGAGTTTCACGAGGCCAACGACCTGTCGCTGTGGGCGGCCCGCACCCACCTGGGCTGGGCGCAGGCGCTCGCCGACAGAGGCCAGAGCACCGGCGCACGCGAGCACGCCGAGCGCGCGCTAGCGCTCTCGCGCGAGCATGGCTACGCCCTCTTCGAGGGCCCGGCCACCGCGCTTTTGCAATCGCTGTCAGCCGCGCAGGCATGACCCGCCGAATCCGTGCAGCGCGGCGGACCAAGTGAGCGTCTCCCGCGATCGCATCCGCGCTGATGCTCGGGATGACCGACCGAGCGCGCCGACTGAGGATCGGCACACGCCCACTCGCGCCTGGTGGAGCAGAAGCGCTTGCCGCCTCAGACTTGGTCCTCGTCAGTAGGCAAAGTGTGTTCGACGGTATCCTCGTGTAGGACCCTGTTTCACCGTTCTATCCTTGCCAGCACGTGGGCTGGCAAGGCCCTGAGCGGTCCCGAACGCATGGCGGACCGGTGCCTCGGACCTCACGCGGTGAACGCGCGGTGCAGCTCATCGATTTTGATCGACGGCATCGGGGCACCCTCGGGGAACAGTGGCTTGACGTGCGCCTCGAACCACATATTGAAGTCGCCTTCTGAGTCCCATACCTCCGTGACACGCCAGCCACCCGGCATCGGACCGTTCGAGTGCATGACGAACCCCTGAGCGCTTTGCATCGGACCGTCGAGCGCCGCGTTCATGCCTTCGATCATCTCCTGCGTTCCGCCATCAAGTTCAGCAGTCATCAACACAGCCATCGCTGCCCCTTTCGAGGGTCTGTCAGATCAACGTTGGATCAAGATCTCAGCCGCGTTTTGGCTCGGCCGGAGATGGTGCCCTGACCCTACTCGATTCCTGCGAGAGCCGGTGTTCGGCACCGGGGCGGTCGGATCGAGCGAATCGCGGGGTTCTTTGAGCCGCTTCCGCCCCTCGGCGCTCAGCGCGTCAGGGCAGGCACCAAGAGGTCGCCGCGGCTTAGACCTGGGCCTCGTGCCGATGTCGAACACGGAGTGCATCGTGTTCAGGTGGTTCCGGACCGTCTTCGGGGCGAGCGTGTTCTTCTTGGTGCCGCCCCGCTTCCGCTTCGCTTTGGAGGCCGTGGTGGCTTGCGGGTTGGTCTCCGGTTGGGTTGGCTTGGTGGGTCGGAGTTTGGTGGCGATGTAGCACTCGATGTCCTTCGGCTCGATCCGGTGCAGCGGGCCGGGGCCGACCTTACGCATCACCTTCCACCCCTCCTGACTGGCAGCGCTGCGCCGTCTACGTGCACTGGCGGCGGAAGTTCAGACCTCGCCGGTCGCCTGGCTGGGTGCGGGTACACCAATGTCACGGTCACGTGTCTCTCCGCCGTGTGGCCCTCTCCTGCCGTTCTCGAAAGTCTCAAGGCAGGCGGTCGAGCAGAAGTAGAAGGCATCGCCCATGTAGTCCTTGCGCAGCGCCTTGTGACGGTCGACCGTCATCTTGCACACGGGATCGGTCACGCCGCGCCGCTGTGTGAGCCAGAACAGCGCCGTGGCGACGATCAACCCGAGCAGGTTCAGAAACAGCTTGTAGTTGACGGTGATCGTTCCGAAGATGTCCGCCCGTGAAGGCCGTGTCCCGTGCGGGATGAGTCCAAGCGCGCTGAACGAGCCGTCAATGATCAGGGCGCCGAGGACCATCGTCGCGAACATGAGTGCCACGATCCGCAGGGCGTAGCGTGTCCCGTAGTACTTGCGGTAGATAACGATGATCGGTAGCACGAGCAGGTCGGCGAAGAGGAAGGCCAACACGCCGGCGAAGCTGATTCCGCCCGACCACAGCACCGCGGCGAGCGGCACGTTGCCGACCGAGCAGACGAAGCTGAGCACGGCGATCACCGGGCCGATGAGCGCGCCCCACACCGTCTGGACCAGCGCGGGGGAGCCCTTGAGGAACAGTCCGTTGAAGAACGCGTCGGGGAGTTGCGCGAGGAACCCGGCGAGCAGGAGCCCGATTGCGATCTCCTTGTAGAGCATTTGCCAGTCGCCGCGGAAGTTGTGTGCCACATCCGACCAGGCGGAGGCGGAGCTGAGGCGTTCTCGCAAGCTCATTTGCTCGCCGGCCATGTGATGCTGATGGCCGGTATCGGCTGCCCAGGCGTGGTCACGAGCCTGGTGCTCCAGCCGCGGGGAGACGAACACCCGCAGCAACACGGCCATCAAGACGATCATCAGCAGGCCACCGAGGTACTCCGCCAGCGTGAACTGCCAGCCGATCAGCACCCAGAGCACCAGGCCGAGCTCCCACACGAGGTTGGTGGAAGCGAACTGGAAAGCCAGCGCGGAGGACGCAGAGGCGCCCTTCTGAAAAAGGCTCTTGGCGATTGCGACCGCTGCGTAGGAGCAGGCCGACGAGGCTGCGCCAAGGGCCGTCGCGGTCGCCACCGGTCTGGCGCCTCCACCCGCAAGTGTGCGCTCGATTCGCTGCCGTGGCACCCATGCCTGTACGACAGCGCTTATGGCGAAGCCGAACACCAGCGCCCACCACACCTCCCAGCCCATCAGCAAAGCGTCCTTAAAGCCGCTACCGATCGTCGTCAGCACGCCCACACAATCACTATACCCATCCCCCGTATTGGTATGATTCGGGCATGACTGCCACGACACAGCCACCCGCAGGCAAGGGCTACCAAGCCACCAAGAGCCAGCTACTCGACCGGCTGGCACGGATCAAGGGCCAGGTTGGCGGGATCGAGCGAATGGTGCAGGACGACCGCTACTGCATCGACGTTCTCACCCAGATAAGTGCCGTCCAGGCTGCGCTGGACAAGGTCGCGCTCGGCCTGCTCGACGGGCACGCCCGCACGTGCGTTATCGGCGTCGAGGCCGAGTGGCAGGAGGAGCGCACCGCAGAGTTGATGGCGGCGGTCGGACGGCTGGTGCGCCGCGGCTGATCCACGCTCCTCACGGCATACCAAGCGGCGTCGGTGGGCGGCATACTGGCATTGGCATCGCCGCTCTTCACGGTGCGGCGGGAGGCATCTCTTCCCGACGGAGCGTATTGGTGCGTAGGAGCATCTGTGCGTGACGTACGACAGCGCAGGACACGGTGGCGACCACGGAGAAGGGGGTGCTCGAGCTCGGGGGCGGCGACCCGTTCATCGTGCTCGACGGCGAGCATTTGGAGCACACGATCGACGCGGCCATTGCCGGACGGATGGCGAACACGGGCCAGAGCTGTGTCGCCTCCAAGCGTTTCATCGTCCTCGCGGACATCTATGAGAAGCTCGTTGAAAGGTTTGCCGAGAGGCTCTCGGCGCTCGAGCCGGGGGACCCGGTCGAGGAGGCCACCACGCTCGGGCCGCTGTCCTCCGCACAGGCGGTGGAGGATCTGGAGGAGCAGGTCAACGACGCGATCGAGCGCGGCGCGACGGCGGTAGTCGGCGGGCGCCGCATACAGCGGCCGGGCAACTACTTCCAGGCGACGCTCCTGACCGGCGTGATCCCGGAGGATCGTGCGTTACCGATCGCCCAGCGAGAGGTGATCGTTCTCCTACCGCGGTGAGATGACGCACGTCGAGATCGCATGCGTTCTCGCGCTACCGCTCGGAACGGTCAAGGGACGCATGCGGCTCGGGCTGCAGAAGCTCCGCAGCGAGATTGCCGCGTGAGCCGTGAAGTGCCACGATGGCTTTGGATCGGCCACGCCTCGTTATACGCCCGTCGGGATGGGTACCTGACGCACGTCGAGCTCGCCGAGCGCCACGACCAGCGCCTTATGACGACGCTCGCGTGCGGTGTGGAAGATCAGAAAATTACGACAACGCGACCTGAAAGGGGAAATTCCTGTGGCTAAACAGACGAAAGCAGAGCGCTCGGAGGCCGCCAAAAAGGCGGCTGCCACGCGTCAGCGGAACGCGGCAGCCGATGCCGGCAAGGACGCGAAGAGCGCAGCGAAACAGGCTGGCCACGCCGGCAAGAAGGCGGCGAACGCTGCTGGACGTGCGGTGAAGGCGGCCGGTAAAAGCACCTAGCCTTGCTGTAGGAACGGTGCGGCGGAAGGCTATCGACTGCGGAGGTCGGAGCAGGCGAGCGGGCGCTTGGGCGCGGACTTGTCACGGAGTCGCGCCGAACGAGACGCTCAACGCAGCAGCGAGGATGAGTTTCGGCGCCGCCCGGGGTCCTAGGATCAGACCATGCCGCTCGTCTGTGTTCATGGCTCGCTGCGGGGACTGGCAGGCGGTGCTCGCGAGCACCGCCTAGTAGGCGCCTCCGTGCTCGAGCTGCTGCGCGGGCTCGAGCGCGAGCACCCCGCGCTGGGTGGCTGGATCGTCGACGAGCGTGGTTTGATCAGGCGACACATCAACGTGTTCGTCAACGGCGAGCGCGGCGGGGAGGACACGGCGGTCGCCGCCGATGCCCGCGTTGAGATCCTGCCCGCGATCACAGGAGGCTGAGGAGATGACCGAGTTGCTGGTGTCCACGAAGAAGGGGCTGTTCGCGCTCTCGGGCGACCCCGGCGGCGACTGGGAGATCGTCGCGCGGGCGTTTGCCGGCGAGCCGATCGACTACGCCGTGCGCGACGCGCGTACGGGGCGGGTGCTGGCGACGATGACCTCGCCGTTCTACGGCCCGAAGGTCTTCTATACGGAGCGACCGCCTAGCGCTTGGGGCGCCGGCAAGGGCCACGAGGGATGGGAGCAGGCCGAGGGCGTCGCGCTGCCGCAGGGGGGTGAGCAGGCACTCGAGCGGATCTGGGTGATCGCGTCCGGCGAGGCCGATGGGCTGATGTACGCGGGCGGGGATCCGGGAGTGCTGTTCCAGTCCGACGACGGTGGCTCCACTTGGGAGATCAATGCCGGGCTGTGGGAGCACGAGAGCCGCTCGAGGTGGCAGCCGGGCGGCGGCGGGCTGTGCGTGCACTCG
>JBOGXX010000341.1:0-3753 GCA_050696475.1 Solirubrobacteraceae bacterium
CGCCGCAACAGCGCGATGAAGCTCTCGACCAACACTGGATCGAGTTGGCCACTACGGGTCGCCAGCTGCAGCTCCGTGATGGCTTCCTCAGGGCTCATCCCCGACCGGTAGCCCTGGCGCCTGGACATCGCATCGTAGGTGGAGCAGACCGCCAGGATGCGCGAGGTGAGCGGTATCTCCTCGCCGATCAGGCCTGCGGGGTAGCCACGCCCGTCCATGCGCTCGTGGTGGTAGAGGATCGCGTCTGCCACCGGCCCGTACCCGTCCAGTGCGCCCACCAGGATCGAGCCGACCTGGGGGTGGCTCTCGATGATCGGCTGGTCCTCCTGGGACACGCTCTCGGCGTGCAGGACGCGGTCGGGCCAGGTGAACTTGCCGATCTCGTGGAGCAGCCCGGCGGCGCGGATCACGTCGAGCTCATCCTCCGCGCAGCCCAGCTCGGCGCCGAGCGCCGTGGCGTACGCGGAGACCGCGGCGGCATGGCGGGCGGAGCTCTCATCGCGCATCTCCAGGGCGCGGACGAGCGTCCTCAAGACGCCGAGCTGGAGACCGACCAGCTGTCGCGAGCGGGCCTGGAGCTGCTCCGCGCGCTCCTCTGAGCGCAGCAGCGCCACGGTCAGGTGCTGGAAGATCAGCAGCACGGCGATCGCGGCGACCAGCGCCGGCAAGCCGGCGCTTCGATAGGCGATCGCGAGAATCGAGGCGAGTGCCCCCGCCGCCAGCTCGCCCGGAAGCAGCGGCAGGAATTCCGGCAGCTGGCGCCGCAGCGAGCGCCCGTCCTCGACGAGCGTGCGCAGGCCGATCAGCACGAAGTTCAACACCAGCGCGCCGGCAAAGACGCCGAGCAGCACGAGCCCGAGGACGAGGCTGTTGGTCTCCCCGGGGTCGAGCAGGTGAAAGTGCTCGACGACGGCGTGCAGGACGAGGCCGCCGCCGAAGGGCATCGCCGCGAATGTCGCGAGATTATTGAGCCACTGGTCGAAAGGAAGGCGACGCGGCGTCGAGCTGATGAGCACCGCGGCGATGCCGCAGGCCGCCGCGGGCGCCGGACCGAGCAGCCCCATCGCGAGCACGATCGCCACGGTCGAGGCGCTAAGCGTGCCGGCGTTGAGCTCGACGCTGAACCACTCGCTCAGGACGGCGAGCACGATCAACAGCACGACCAGCGCGGCAGGATGCCATTCCTGGCCACGGTGCAGCCACGCCGCCGCCACGACCGTGGCCCCGAGCAATACGAGCTCGGTCGCCGCGAAGAGACGTTTGGTGAGGGGACTGGAGCTCATGCGAGGCCTGTCGTACTTAACGGCTCGCGGCGTGTCGTACTAAAGGGGCGCTCGACCAGCGCTCGCGGGGACTAGGGCGTTGCGATCCTCGTCAGCCGCTCTTGCGTCTCGCTGCCCGGTTCCTCGGCGCCGGAGCCCGCACGCTCGCCTCGGCGCCCCAGGTGCAGGAGCGTTGCCGCGACCAAGATCGTCGCGACGGCGACCGCCGCGAACGCGAAGCGCGTCGAGCTGAGCGCCACCAGGGCGCCGCCGGCTGCAAGGCCGAGGGCCACGGCGAACGCGGTCAGCGATTCGACGGCTCCCATCAGGCGCCCGTGCAACCTGCTCGGCGCGAGTGCCTGGACGAGGCCGACCAGCGCCGGGAGCTCCACCCCGTTGCCGAGCCCGCCGAGGACCGCCGCTGCGCATGTGAGCGCGAGTGTCGGCGCGAGGGCGAAGCCGGCGTCCGCCAGGCCGATCGCAAGCGTGCCGGCGCCCAGCATCAGCGGGAGCGAGCGCCGGCGCAGGCGCGCGAAGATGACGCTCCCGAGTACCGCACCCGCTCCCCAGCAGGTGAGCAGGAGACCGAGCCCGCGATCCCCGGCGTTCAGGGTTTCCTTGACGAACGCGACCTCGATCGGCGCCGCCGTCTCGAACATGGCCAGCGCGACCGCGTATACGAGCAGCAACGTCCTCAGCCCCGGTTGTTCGTTGACATGGCGCCACGCGGCCGCCAACCGCGCCCGGACGGAGTCCGCGCCGGCCTCATCCACGTGCGGGTGCAGGTCGAGCAGCAACGCCCCGCAGAGAAGAAACGAGCCGACGTCGATGAACAGCGCCGTGGCGGCGCCCGACGTTGCCACGACGAGCCCGCCGAGCGCCGGCCCGGCGACGAACGTGACCGAGAACGCGATGTTCAAGGTCGCATTGGCACTCTGCTCGGCCTCCTCGGCAAGCTTCTCCGGGCTCCCGGCGGGGTCCGTGCCAACGATCAGTGCCTCCGCGTGCTCGCGCGCGGCGCGCGCGAGCGCTGCGCGCAGCAGAGCGCTTGCCGCGAGCGCCGCCGTGCCATCGATCGCAGCGAGAATCAGAACGCCGGGCAGCCAGAAGCGCCATGCGAGGATCGCAAGCCCGCAGGTCGCTGCGGCCTCGACGAAGTAAAGCCCGCTGAGCTCGTGTCCGTGCACCGATGACTCGACGCGTGTCACGAGGGCCGGGACGACGAACGCGGGCAGCGCCTGCCAGGCGAGAAGCAGCGCCGAGACGGCCAGCGCATTGTGCGTGTGATCGAACACGAGCACCAGCAGCGCGACCAGCCCGAACCAGCCGCCCAGTCGATTGAGCGTGAACGCACCCACGATTCTGCGCACGCGGTGCGAGTCGAGGACCGAGGCCACGGCGTCACGCTACCGGGACGTCAGAGCCGCGTCGAACATTGCAAGCCCCTCCTGCAATCCGCCGCCGCGTGTGCGATGCGAGACCGACGACCAACCAGGGCTACTGAATCGCTCCGTTCCTGCCGATAAGTGCACATATGGAGGCTGGCACGCTGTCTGCGACGAAGACGATCGACGTGGTGATCGCGGACGACCACACGGTCGTGCGCGACGGCATCCGCGCTGTGCTCCTGCGCGAGGGCGGCGAGTTCCGGGTCGTGGCGGAGGCGGCTGACGTGCCGTCGATGATCCGTGCGGTCAGGGAGCACAGGCCCGACCTGCTGACGCTCGACCTGACGATGCCGGGCGGCTCGAGCCTGGGGGCGCTGCCGTCGTGCTTCATCGCCCATCCCACGCTGGCGGTGGCGATCCTGACGATGCGCGAGGACCCCGAGTACGCTCGCCAGGCGCTCCGGGCGGGAGCGCGCAGCTATGTGCTCAAGGAGGCCGAGCCGGCTGAGCTGCTGCAGGCGTTCCGTCTGGCTGTCGCCGGCGGCAACTACCTGCACCCGCGGCTGGGCGCGCTGATGGCCACCGGCGAGGACGGCCCGGCCGACGGCGTGGTGCTCTCAGAGCGCGAGCGCGAGGTCGTGCGGCTGATAGCCAACGGCTACACCAACCCTGAGATCGCCGAGCAGCTGAACGTTGCCGAGCGCACCGTCAAGACCTACCGCGCCCGCGCGATCGAGAAGCTCGGCTTCTCCTCGCGCGCTGAGATCACCGCCTACGTGCGCCGCACCGGGCTAGCGGACTGAGCTCGTCTGAAGGGCCGGCCTGCCGGCCGGCGGGTGCGTGCGCGGTGCTTGCAAGCGTGCGCGCCTGATGCTCCCCCGCGTGGCGCATCGTCAGCTGCGCCGCGCCGTGTACGCTGGACGCATGGCCTCCGTGGGATCGAGTCTCCCGACAGAGGGCTACCGGCTGAAGGACATCTCACCCCGGGCCTTCCAGCACCCGGCCGACCGCGCCGCCACCGCTGCGCTCGCGTCGGTGCCCTACCTGGACAGGGTCGTGCGCAAGCTGATCGAGCTCGGCTACGAGCGCGCGCTGCGCCAGAG